>NZ_JAGRQY010000145.1:0-34252 GCF_018223905.1 Klebsiella sp. 28 | reverse complement strand
TGTTTGTGTGAAGTGATTCACATCCGCCGTGTCGATGGAGGCGCATTATAGGGAGTTCTCGAGCGTCCGCAATAGAAAAATGGCAGAAAAATGACTGACTGCTGCATTCCCCAGCAAAACCCCGCTTTATACCTCGTTACACACAGAATTATCCACAGGAGAGCGTAAAAACATGACCGCTAGCCCCGTGGATCGCCAGCTATATAGAAGGAGATTCACCGGCCTGGAGAGAAACATAAAAATTCGCGAGCGTTGCGCAAACGTTTTCGTTACAATGCCGCGCTATGACACGGATGCCCGGTTGGGTGCGTTAGGTGAGTTTTTAGGCAAAAACTCACCTAACGCTCTCTGTAATGTTCAAATCCTGGGGATTTAATACCATGCAACAACGTCGTCCAGTCCGCCGCGCTCTGCTCAGTGTTTCTGACAAGGCCGGTATCGTCGAATTCGCGCAGGCGCTTTCCGCTCGTGGTGTCGAGCTGCTGTCCACCGGCGGCACCGCTCGCCTGCTGGCAGATAAAGGCCTGCCGGTTACCGAAGTCTCTGACTACACCGGTTTCCCGGAAATGATGGATGGACGCGTGAAGACCCTGCATCCGAAAGTACACGGCGGCATCCTCGGTCGTCGCGGTCAGGATGACGGTATCATGCAGCAACACGGTATCGCGCCTATCGATATGGTTGTCGTTAACCTTTACCCGTTCGCCCAGACCGTCGCTCGTGAAGGATGCTCGCTGGAAGACGCGGTGGAAAACATCGATATCGGCGGCCCGACCATGGTGCGCTCCGCGGCGAAGAACCATAAAGATGTCGCCATCGTAGTTAAGAGCAGCGACTACGACGCCATCATTAATGAGATGGACGCCAACGAAGGTTCCCTCACGCTGGCCACCCGCTTCGACCTCGCCATTAAAGCCTTCGAACACACCGCCGCTTACGACAGCATGATCGCCAACTACTTCGGCAGCATGGTTCCAGCCTATCACGGCGAAAGCAAAGAAGCCGCTGGCCGCTTCCCGCGTACCCTGAATCTGAACTTCATTAAGAAGCAGGATATGCGCTACGGCGAAAACAGCCACCAGCAGGCGGCCTTCTATATAGAAGAGAATGTAAAAGAGGCCTCCGTGGCTACCGCCACCCAGCTGCAGGGCAAAGCGCTCTCCTATAACAATATTGCCGATACCGATGCGGCGCTGGAGTGCGTGAAAGAGTTCAACGAGCCGGCCTGCGTTATCGTTAAGCACGCCAACCCGTGCGGCGTTGCCGTCAGCGACTCGATCCTTGACGCCTACGATCGCGCTTACAAAACCGACCCGACCTCCGCGTTCGGCGGCATCATTGCCTTTAACCGCGAGCTGGATGCTGAAACCGCGCAGGCGATCATCTCTCGCCAGTTCGTCGAAGTGATCATCGCGCCGTCCGCCAGCGAAGAAGCGCTGAAAATCACCGCCGCGAAGCAGAACGTCCGCGTACTGACCTGCGGCCAGTGGGATACTCGCGTTGCCGGCCTCGATTTCAAACGCGTTAACGGTGGTCTGCTGGTTCAGGACCGCGATCTCGGCATGGTCACCGCAGGTGAACTGCGCGTGGTCAGCAAACGTCAGCCAACCGAGCAGGAACTGCGCGATGCGCTGTTCTGCTGGAAAGTGGCGAAATTCGTCAAATCCAACGCCATTGTGTATGCCAAAGATAATATGACCATCGGCATAGGCGCCGGTCAGATGAGCCGCGTCTATTCGGCGAAAATCGCCGGAATTAAAGCCGGTGACGAAGGTCTGGAAGTGAAAGGTTCCGCCATGGCCTCTGACGCTTTCTTCCCGTTCCGCGACGGCATCGATGCCGCAGCCGCGGTAGGCATCACCTGCGTTATTCAGCCGGGCGGCTCTATCCGTGACGACGAAGTGATTGCCGCCGCTGACGAACACGGCATCGCCATGATCTTCACCGACATGCGCCACTTCCGCCATTAATTCATGGAGCAGCAGATGAAAGTATTAGTAATCGGCAACGGCGGGCGCGAGCACGCGCTGGCCTGGAAAGCGGCTCAGTCGCCGCTGGTTGATACCGTCTACGTCGCGCCGGGCAACGCCGGTACCGCCCTGGAGCCGTCGCTGCAAAACGTCGCCATCGGCGTCACCGATATTCCGGCGCTGCTTCGCTTCGCGCAGGATGAGAACATCGATCTGACCATCGTTGGCCCGGAAGCGCCGTTGGTCATTGGCGTGGTCGACGCGTTCCGTGCCGCCGGGCTGAACATTTTCGGGCCAACCGAAGGCGCCGCGCAGCTGGAAGGCTCAAAAGCCTTCACCAAAGATTTTCTCGCCCGTCATCATATTCCGACGGCGGAATACCAGAACTTCACCGAAGTGGAGCCTGCGCTGGCTTATCTGCGCGAGAAAGGCGCGCCGATCGTCATCAAAGCCGACGGTCTGGCGGCGGGTAAAGGCGTTATCGTGGCGATGACCCTCGAGGAAGCCGAAGCGGCGGTCAAAGATATGTTGGCCGGCAACGCCTTTGGCGACGCAGGCCACCGCATCGTGATTGAAGAGTTCCTCGATGGCGAAGAGGCTAGCTTTATTGTGATGGTCGACGGCGAGCACGTCCTGCCGATGGCCACCAGCCAGGATCACAAGCGCGTCGGCAACGGCGATACCGGCCCGAACACCGGCGGGATGGGGGCGTACTCCCCGGCGCCGGTGGTTACTGACGAAGTCCACCAGCGCACCATGGAGCGGATTATCTGGCCAACCGTGAAAGGCATGGCCGCTGAAGGCAACACCTATACCGGTTTCCTCTACGCCGGTCTGATGATCGACAAGCAGGGCAACCCGAAGGTGATTGAGTTCAACTGCCGCTTTGGCGACCCGGAAACCCAACCGATCATGCTGCGCATGAAGTCCGACCTGGTCGAGCTGTGCCTCGCCGCCTGCGCGGGCAAGCTGGACGAGAAAACCTCCGAGTGGGATGACCGCGCGTCGCTGGGCGTGGTGGTTGCCGCCGGCGGCTATCCGGGCAGCTACAATACGGGCGATGAGATCTACGGCCTGCCGCAGCAGGAAGTCGCAGACGGTAAGGTCTTCCACGCCGGCACCAAACTGTCTGACGACCAGCGCGTGGTCACCAACGGCGGGCGCGTGCTGTGCGTCACCGCGCTGGGTGACTCCGTAGCGCAGGCGCAGCAGCGCGCCTATCAGCTGCTGACCGACATTCGCTGGGACGGTAGCTTTAGCCGTAGCGATATCGGCTGGCGCGCCATCGAACGTGAAAAGGCTAACGGCTAAGTTTCGCCAGCAGCGTTTTGCGCGTAATGCCTAACTGACGGGCGGCTTCAGTTTTGTTGCCGCCCGTTTTTTCCAGCGCCGCCAGAATCACCTCTTTCTCCACTTCCACTAACGGCTGAATTCCCCCCTCCTCGCTCCCGACTGATGGCAGCGGCGTACCGGCGATCGCCAGCGGCAGTTCTCGCTCAGAGATATAGTTTCCGGTCAGTAGCACCACCGCCCGCTCCACCGCGTTTTCCAGCTCGCGTATATTGCCCGGCCAGGGGTAGTGGATCAGCAGGTCCATCGCCTGTGGCGTGAACCCCTTTACCGTCTTACGATTGCGTTCGGTATAGCGTTTGAGAAAATGCTGCGCCAGCTGCGGAATATCTTCCCGTCGCCGGCGCAGCGGCGGTATCTCGATGGTCACAACGTTGAGTCGGTAATAGAGATCCTGGCGAAAGCGCCCGGCGCTCACCTCTTCCGCAAGGTTGCGATGGGTGGCGGCGATAAGCCGCACATCAACGGCAAGCGTCTGGTTGCTGCCGACCCGCTGCACCTCCCGCTCCTGAATCGCCCGCAGCAAGCGGACCTGCATCACTGGCGAGATATCGCCTATCTCATCAAGAAACAGCGTGCCGCCATCCGCTTCGACAAAGCGTCCTTCCCGCCGCCGATCCGCCCCGGTAAACGCCCCTTTTTCATGGCCGAAGAGTTCCGACTCCAGCAGTGACTCATTCAGCGCCGCGCAGTTGAGCGTGACCAACGGCTTGTCACCACGCTCGCTGCAGGCGTGGATGGCGTGCGCCACCAGCTCCTTACCGGTTCCCGACTCCCCATAAATCAGCACCGTCGCGTCCGAAGGGGCCACCAGCGTAATATCGTTAAGAAGCGCCTGCATCGCCGGGCTGTCGCCAATCATGCCCCACCGTGAATCCGTCGCAACGCTGGGGTCGCTCTCGCTCTGCCGGGTGTGCGCCAATGCCTGAACCAGCGTCTGCTGCAGGGTGTCAAAATCCAGCGGTTTAACCAGATAATCCAGCGCCCCGGACTTAATAGCTTCTACCGCCGTACCGACGCTGGAAAACGCCGTCATGATCAGCACCGGTATCGCCGGGTTATAGGCCTTAATCTCTTTTAACGTTGCGATACCGTCCATCTCCGCCATACGGATATCGCACAGCACCAGGTCGAAGACCTGCTGATGGATCTGCTCCAGCGCCTGCAGGCCGTTGTGAGCCAACCCCACCTGATAGCCCCAGCCGCGCAGCAGCGCCTGCAGGATCGTGCAGTGGCTGACGTCATCATCAACGACCAGAATCTGTACTTTATCGCTGCTCATCTTCCCTCCGTTGAGCATCCACCGGTAACCAAAGCGTAAATATCGCTCCAGCTCCCGGCTGACTTTCGGCGCGGATCGTCCCGCCATGTTGTTCGATAATATTCTGCACTACGGCCAGCCCCAGCCCGGTGCCGTCCGCCTTGGTGGTGAAATACGGCGTGAAGATAGCCTGTAACTCTTCATTGCTCATCCCCTTACCGCTATCCGTGACGACGATTTTCACCCGCTGACGATCGGCTTCGCTTGCTGTTACGCGAATGACGCCGTCACGGCCAATCGCCTGCATTGCATTCAGGTACAGATTCAACAGCACCTGATTCAGGCGATCGGGGTCGGCGCTGATCGTGGTTAACTCAGGTCGCGGAGTAAATTGCAGCGCGATCCCGCGGCTCTGCGCATCCTGGCTTACCAACTGCAATGAGTGGCGGATAAGCGCGTTGATATCGACTGTCTGGTAGTTTAGATGGGCGGGCCGGACCAGCTCCAGCAGCTCGCTGACCACCCGGTTCAGGCGATCAGCCTCTTTGGCCATCACCTGGGCTAACTGATGCGACTCGCCGCCAGGCGACGTGCGCTCGGCAAAATATTTCGCCAGCCCTTTAATCGACGAGAGCGGGTTGCGGATCTCGTGCGCGACCCCCGCCGCCAGATGGCCAAGCGCCACCAGCTTTTCCTTGCGGGCCATCGCCTCCAGCAGCTGTTTCCGCGAGCGACGATAGCGGCGGAACCAGAACTGAGCGAGGATCGTCGCCGCTATCACCAGCGCGGCGGCACCCAGCATGATGGCCATATTCCGCTGCCCGCGGGCCTGCGCGGCATCCAGCTCGCGGCTATCAAAGGCGATAAAAATCACCTGCGGGACGGTGGCCTGAGCCAGGGCGCTATTGCCGCGGTTCATCATTCCCATATGGTGGCCGCGGGCCGGATTAAGCGGGCGAAAATGGCGATAGATCTCCAGCGCCGGCTGCGGTTCGCTAAGCCGGCGCCAGCGGGCCTGTTCGCCAACCGCTAACGCACGCATCTGCGCCGGGCTATACAGCGTTTTACCCACCTGCTGCGGATCGCTATGGGCGATAATTTTACCGTTTTCATCGGTCACCGCGAACCACAGGACACCCGGTTGCCAGGCCATCTCTTCCAGCAGGGCCTGCAGCTGCGCATGATGCATACGCATCCCCATCCCGACGCGCGTGCCGGACTCCAGCGCGCGGATCAGCACGCTCCCTTTCTCTTCAATGGTTTGTCGGGCAGCGGTCGTCTCGCGACCGTAGTCGCGGACGATCATCGCGGAGAACAGCATGACCAGCAGCACAACCGTGCCGGTCAGCAGCCAGCTCAGCGCGCCAGCGGCGGCGTCCCGGGAGAGAGATTTGATCTTCATCGGCGAGTCCTTGTCATCTCTTTTTCACTATCTGCAGGCTCCTTCAGCAGAAATCATGCCATGTTTCCGCGCGGCCAATCCTGCTCTCAAACATATCGCCTGCGCTTAAGCGAGTAAAAATGACTCGCCTGACCCTGGCGGAACGGGTCATTTTTACTCGCTCTCCTCGGCAAAGGCTTCGGCAGGCCGACACAGACGGGCTTTTTCAGACTGGCATGGAAGATGCAATACCGAAGGAAACCACACAGGAGAAAATGCCATGAAACGGAACCGTACCTTACCTCTCGCCCTCGTTACCTTTGCCGCGCTGACCTTCGCCAGCAACGCGGCCTGGGCCAACCACCACTGGGGCAACAATAACGGGATGGGCAACCAGGGCTACAGTCAGCTGACCCAGGAGCAGCAGGCTACCGTGCAAAAGCTGCATAACGATTACTATGCGCAAACCAGCGCCCTGCGCCAGCAGCTGCAGTCCAAACGCTATGAGTACAATGCGCTGCTCACGGCGCAAAAGCCGGACAGCGGGAAGATTGAAGCTGTCGCTCAGGAGATGGAAGGCTTACGCCAGAAGCTGGATCAGCAGCGGGTGAAGTTTGATATCGCCCTGGCTGAGGCAGGCGTTCCCCGCGGCGCAGGAATGGGATATGGCGGCTGTCGCGGTAGCGCCGGCGGTCATATGGGCATGAACCACTGATAAAGGTTAGAAGTTTTTTTCCGTCGGCTGCCAGGTGCAGAAGTTTTCATTGGCGACCAGCAGCAGTTGAGAGCCTTCCGGCGCCTCCAGCCAGGCAATGCTCACTGCGGCGGAAGCGTGGCTCTGGCGGCGTTCAATGTGCGCCAGGGCCCGGCTATCGAGGTCGGGCGTAACCGTCTGCCCTTCGCAGGTCAGCACGGTATGCGCGGCAGCGTTCCAGCGTCCCTGGCGCAGGACGACCCGCCCCTGGCGGAGGGCGTCGCTGGTCTGGCGGATCTGTTCGGCGCGATAACGATATAGCGCGACCTGGTCGCTGGAGAGCTGCTGCTTCTGCCCGTCCACTTCCCGTTGCATAAAGCTCAGATCGCCCTGCGCGTCGAAACGGGCGCGAATATGTTCCGGCGGTTTGCCATAGACATTGAGTTCGATAAGCGCCAGTTGATCGCCCTGCCAGCGATATTCGCTGGTCGAGGTGTCCCCGTGACGCCACGGGCTGAAGGCGGCGAGAAGATGGACTTCATCGCCAGAATCTTTACGCCAGATGCGCATCGCTCCCTGATTGTCCGCATATCCGCTGGCGGTAAACGGCGGTAGCGACGTGTCGTGGCTGCAGGCAGTCAGCAACAGGATGCCCGCCAGCGCCAGAGGCCGGCGCCAGACAGACAAAAGGGGCTTAATAGCCCCTTCGATAAAACTGTTCACTGCCACGCGGTCTTACTTAACTGCGTCTTTCAGTGCTTTGCCAGAAACAAATGCCGGCACGTTAGCTGCAGCGATTTTGATCTCTTTACCGGTCTGCGGGTTGCGGCCAGTACGCTCAGCGCGGTGGTTCACTTTGAAGGTACCGAAACCAACCAGTTGAACAGCATCACCTTCTTTCAGAGACTCAGTAATTGCAGCCAGGGTAGATTCCAGGGCAGCTTTAGCCTGTGCTTTGGACAGGTCAGCTTTGTCCGCAATTACATCAATCAGTTGAGTCTTGTTCATAAGTTATCCTTACAATGTGTTTATCGCTTGCTAAGCATCGAGTGCGACGGAAATGCCAAAAAAGCACCCTCCTGCATACACGCACCGATAGCCACTTTTTTTCGCCCTCCAAATGTAGACCAGACGGGGGGCGGAATGGAAGCCTTCAGACGCTACAATTCAGGCGGTAAATCACGTTTTCTGGTCTCACTGCTGAAAATTTATACCAATATTGCTCTCGCCAGCCTCGCGCAGGTCCGCGCGCAGGCCTTTTATCAGCTCAAGATCACGCTCTTCACAGTCGGCCAGCAGGCGGAAAATTTCCCACTGAATATCCCATTCCTGCTCGACCGCCGGATTCGCTTTCAACTCTTCGTCGGTCATTTCGCGACCTTCCTGGGTCATTTCCAGCATCGCCACGGTGGTGATGGAGGTCTTGCTCACCTCGATCGCGTGCTCGAGCGTTTCGCCGCTCAGACGAGAATGAATCAGTTCACTCAACGCCACGCAAGCGTCTATGGCCGGATAGACACCGTACATGTCGAAATCATCTGCCGCCGGGATCGCCTCTTCCAGCTTCTCCAGCTGGCTGTCGAAATTCACCTTCGCATCTTTAACCGTCAGCGTTTCCCAGATCAGGTCCAGGATACGACGATAAAGCAGGCCGTCGCCAAACTCGGTTTGCTTGCAGAACATCGCGTAGTTGGGATACATACGTTCGCACAGGCAGGCCATAAAAGTGACATGCTGCCAGCTTTCCAGCTTCTCCAGGCGCAGGTGAATCGGGTTTTGTAACATGATGAATTCTCGAAGTCAGAAATTAGGCGCAGTGTACCTGAATCAGCTGTGATTTGCTTGCCAACGCACAAACGACGGACGACGGGACGCCACCGCATCGGCCCAGCGCGTCGGCTCGGGCAGACGGTAGCCTCGCATGCAGCGCTCAACCCACATTAAAGCGCTGTCCATGCCTACCCGGTGGCCGGTGCTAATAAACAGCGGGTTGCAGCGCACTTTGCTGCGCCAGACCCAGGCCAGTTGCTCATTTTTATCCATCAGCGGGGCCAGCGCGCCAGGCTCATCACCCAGGTCGCCGATTTTGCCGCACAGGCGTTTTTTCGCCACTCCGATAGTCGGCACATCAATCATCAGGCCAAAATGGCTGGCGACGCCCAATCTCCGGGGATGAGAAATGCCGTGTCCGTCAACGAAGAGCAGGTCCGGTTTTTGCGAAAGCTGCTCCCACGCCGCCAGCAGCGCAGGCGTTTCGCGAAACGAGAGAAAGCCGGGAATATAGGGCATAGAGGTGGCGACCCGCGCCACCTGATACTCCACCAGCTCAAGCTCAGGCCAGGTCAGCAGCACCATCGCAGCCCGGGTGATCTCCCCTTCCTGCTCAAACCCGACGTCCGCGCCGCCGATCAACGCCGGCGGGTCGCGATCCAGTCGATCCGCACGCTCTACCGACGCGGCTAACTGTTGCTGTTGGGTACGTAGTGCGGCTAAATCCATAGGGCTTATCTCCTACTGGTGATAGGGTGCGGACAGACGGTGCACAGCCTCAACAAAGACGCCCGCATGCTCGGGGTCAACGTCCTGATGAATACCGTGTCCAAGGTTAAAGACGTGGCCTTCCCCCTGGCCAAAGCCGGCAAGAATGGTCGCCACTTCTTCTTCAATACGCGGGGCGGACGCATAGAGCATCGACGGATCCATATTGCCCTGCAGCGCTACTTTGTTACCCACGCGACGGCGGGCATCGGCAATATCGGTGGTCCAGTCGAGACCCAACGCATCGCAGCCGGTCTCCGCCATCGCTTCCAGCCACTGACCACCGCCTTTGGTGAACAAGGTCACCGGCACGCGACGGCCTTCGTTTTCCCGCAGCAGGCCATCGACGATCTTATGCATGTAGTAGAGGGAAAACTGCTGATAGTCGCGGCCGGTCAGCACCCCGCCCCAGGTGTCAAAAATCATCACCGACTGCGCGCCGGCTTTGATCTGCGCGTTGAGATACAGGGTAACGCTCTTCGCCAGCTTATCCAGCAGCGCATGCAGCGCCTGCGGCTCGGCGTACATCATCTTTTTAATCACGGTGAAAGCCTTGCTGCTGCCGCCCTCCACCATGTACGTAGCCAGCGTCCATGGACTACCGGAAAAACCGATCAGCGGCACTTCGCCTTTCAGTTCGCGGCGAATGGTGCGCACGGCGTTCATTACATAGCCCAGCTCCTGCTCCGGATCCGGGATCGGCAGCTTGTCGACGTCGGCTTTACTTTTTACCGGCGAGGTGAAGCGCGGACCTTCGCCAGCTTCAAAGTACAGCCCCAGCCCCATGGCGTCCGGGATGGTCAGGATGTCCGAAAAGAGGATCGCCGCGTCCAGCGGGTAACGGCGCAGCGGCTGGAGCGTCACTTCGCAGGCCAGCTCGGCATTTTTACACAGCGACATAAAGTCGCCCGCTTGCGCACGGGTGGCTTTGTACTCCGGTAAATAGCGGCCCGCCTGGCGCATCATCCACACCGGGGTGACATCAACCGGCTGACGCAGCAGCGCGCGCAGGTAACGATCGTTCTTCAGTTCGGTCATTTTTACATTCCTTTAGCGTTGATACGCCCAGTGTAACATGTCACTCGAACTCTGCCCGACACATCGCGACGGTATCTTCGATAAGCCGCCGCGCCACTGTCCCCGGCGGCGGCAGAAGCGGCAGGTCGTCATAGCGATACCAGTCCGCGGTCAGTAACTCTTTTTTGTCGACCACGATCTCGCCATCAGCGTAATCCGCCATAAAGGCGGTCATCAGCGACTGCGGGAACGGCCATGGCTGAGAGGTCACGTAACGCAGATTTTTTACCCGAATACCGCTCTCCTCCATCACCTCGCGAGCCACCGCCTGCTCAAGGGTTTCGCCGACCTCGACAAAGCCGGCCAGCACGGTGTGCACGCCGTTGCGATGGCGCGTATGTTGCGCCAGCAGGATCGCATCGTCGCGACGGATTGCCACGATAATGCAGGGGGCAATTTGCGGGTAGTAACGTTCACGGCAGTGGCTGCACAGCATCGCCCATTCGCTTTTGCTGGCATGCATCGGGTGGCCGCAGTAACCGCAAAATTTATGCGAGCGATAAAATTCGGCGAGCTGGATCCCCCGCCCAGCCAGCTGGAAGAGTCCCGGATCCTGATCCAGCACCTGGCGCAACGATCCCATGTCATGGCGACGATCCTGGCGCACCATCCACACGGACTCGCCCTGCCACTCGCCAATATGCAGCGCATGCTGGCCGACAAGATCGAAATTAACCGCTTCGCCATGTGGTAATTCTCCACCAGGCAACCATAATTTTTGTTCGTGACTGACAACCCACCAGCCGCGATCTAATTTTTCAATAATACGATCCATATCTATTGCACTACCTTTGCTTCACTGGCATGTTGTTAACATTATATTTACATTTTGGTGAGCAGATTTAAATCAAAACTAGCGGAGTCAATCATGCTAAACCAGCTGGAAAATCTGACGGAGCGCGTTGGCGGTAGTAATGAACTGGTCGATCGCTGGCTACAAGTGCGTAAGCATCTGCTCGTGGCTTACTACAACCTGGTTGGCCTGAAACCGGGCAAAGAGTCGTTTATGCGGCTAAACGAAAAGGCGCTGGATGACTTTTGCCAAAGTCTGGTGGATTACCTCTCATCCGGTCATTTTAGTATTTATGAACGCATTATTGGCGAAATGGAAGGCGATACCCCTCTTTTAGCCGCCACCCGGCTTTACCCGCAGCTGGAAGCCAATACCCAGCAGATGATGGACTACTACGATACCTGCCTCGAAAACGCCATCGATCACGATAACTATCTTGAATTTCAGCAGGCGCTGTCGGATATCGGCGAGTCGCTGGAGGCGCGTTTCGCGCTGGAAGATAAACTGATCGCCCTGGCTGTCGCCCATAACCTGAGCAATGACGTGCGCGATAATATTGCGCCGACCGCTTGAGTTGTGAACCGTTAACGCGTAATTTACGTACATTATCCCTCTGCGGAGGGATTTCATCTTGTCGGAGTGCCTATTTTCCATGCGCAGGCTAACGTGGAAAAGGCTGAGACCGTTAATTCGGGATCCGCGGAACCTGATCAGGCTAATACCTGCGAAGGGAACAAGAGTAAACTGCTGTTCGCGTCAGTCCGTCAGGGCCGATCGCATCTGTTACTCCATCCGTCGTCTGACAAGCCATGTCCTTTTTTAACTGGAATGCGCTATGTCTACTACCAAACTAACCCGTCGGGAACAACGCGAGCACGCGCAGCGATTCATTGATACGCTGGCGGGTACCGCTTTTCCTAATTCACGCCGCATCTATGTTCACGGCTCACAAGCGGATATCCGCGTCCCGATGCGTGAAATTCAGCTCAGCCCAACTCTCGTCGGCGGCGATAAAGATAACCCCCGGTACGAAACCAACGAACCGATCCCGGTGTATGACACCTCCGGGCCGTATGGCGACCCGGATATTAGCATTGATGTCCGCCAGGGGTTGGCAAAGCTGCGCCAGCCGTGGATCGACGCGCGTAACGACTGCGCGCCGCTCAGCGAACGCAGCTCGGCCTATACCAAAGCGCGGCTGGCCGACGACGGTCTCGATGAGCTGCGCTTCAGCGGCCTGCTGACGCCCAAACGCGCCGTCGCTGGCAAATGCGTTACCCAGCTGCATTACGCCCGCCAGGGGATAGTCACCCCGGAGATGGAGTTCATCGCCATTCGCGAAAACATGGGTCGCGAACGTATCCGCAGCGAGGTTCTGCGCCAGCAGCACGCAGGTGAAGGCTTCGGCGCCCACCTTCCGGAAAACATCACCCCCGAGTTTGTTCGCGATGAAGTGGCCGCCGGACGCGCCATCATCCCCGCCAACATCAACCACCCGGAGTCTGAACCGATGATTATCGGCCGCAACTTCCTGGTGAAAGTGAATGCCAATATCGGCAACTCGGCGGTGACCTCTTCCATCGAAGAAGAGGTCGAGAAACTGGTCTGGTCAACCCGCTGGGGCGCCGACACGGTGATGGACCTCTCCACCGGCCGCTATATCCACGAAACCCGCGAGTGGATCCTGCGCAACAGCCCGGTGCCGATTGGTACCGTGCCGATTTACCAGGCGCTGGAGAAGGTCAACGGCATCGCCGAGAATCTCACCTGGCAAGTCTTCCGCGATACCCTGCTGGAACAGGCCGAGCAAGGCGTCGACTACTTCACGATTCACGCCGGCGTACTGTTGCGCTACGTCCCGATGACGGCGAAGCGCCTGACCGGTATCGTCTCGCGCGGCGGCTCAATCATGGCTAAGTGGTGCCTGTCGCATCATCAGGAAAACTTCCTCTACCAGCATTTCCGCGAAATCTGCGAAATCTGCGCCGCCTATGACGTGTCGCTGTCGCTGGGCGATGGCCTGCGCCCCGGCTCCATTCAGGATGCCAACGACGAGGCGCAGTTTTCCGAGCTGCGCACCCTCGGCGAACTGACGAAAATCGCCTGGGAATATGACGTGCAGGTGATGATTGAAGGCCCTGGCCACGTGCCGATGCAGATGATCCGCCGCAATATGACCGAACAGCTGGAGCACTGCCACGAAGCGCCGTTCTACACCCTGGGGCCGCTCACCACTGATATCGCGCCGGGCTACGACCATTTCACCTCCGGTATCGGCGCGGCAATGATCGGCTGGTTCGGCTGCGCCATGCTGTGCTATGTCACGCCGAAAGAGCATCTCGGCCTGCCCAACAAAGAGGATGTCAAACAGGGGCTGATTACCTACAAAATCGCCGCCCACGCCGCCGACCTCGCGAAAGGCCACCCCGGGGCGCAGATCCGCGACAACGCGATGTCAAAAGCGCGTTTTGAATTCCGCTGGGAAGACCAGTTCAACCTCGCGCTCGACCCGTTCACCGCGCGGGCCTATCACGATGAAACCCTGCCGCAGGAGTCCGGCAAAGTCGCCCACTTCTGCTCCATGTGCGGGCCGAAATTCTGTTCGATGAAAATCACTCAGGAGGTCCGCGACTACGCCGCGAAGCAAAGTATCGAAGCCGGCATGGCCGATATGTCGAATAACTTCCGCGCCCGCGGCGGCGAAATCTACCTGAAACAGGAGGAAGCCTGATGTATCAACCTGATTTTCCACCCGTCCCGTTTCGTCTCGGACTCTACCCGGTGGTGGACAGCGTGGCGTGGATTGAGCGCCTGCTCGAAGCTGGGGTACGTACCCTTCAGTTACGCATCAAAGACCGGCGCGACAGCGAAGTTGAGGATGACGTGATCGCCGCCATCGCCCTTGGTCGCCGCTATCACGCCCGACTGTTCATTAACGATTACTGGCAACTGGCGATTAAGCACCAGGCCTATGGCGTGCATCTCGGACAAGAAGATCTGGAAACCACCGATCTGAGCGCTATCCGCCAGGCCGGGCTGCGTCTTGGCGTCTCTACTCACGATGATATGGAAATTGATGTCGCCCTTGCGGCACGCCCCTCTTACATCGCGCTAGGTCACGTCTTCCCGACGCAAACCAAACAGATGCCTTCCGCGCCGCAGGGCCTCGAGCAGCTTGCCAGACATATTCAACGCCTGGCGGATTACCCCACCGTGGCGATCGGCGGAATAAGCCTGGAAAAGGCGCCGGGGGTACTGGCGACCGGCGTCGGCAGCATCGCGGTGGTCAGCGCCATCACCCAGGCGGCGGACTGGCGGGCAGCGACCAACCAACTGCTGACGCTGGCGGGAGCAGGCGATGAATGATCACGACTTTATGCGCTATAGCCGCCAGCTGCTGCTGGAGGATATTGCCATCGAAGGGCAGCAGAAGCTGTTAGCCAGTCGAGTGCTGATTATCGGCCTTGGCGGGCTGGGCTCCCCGGCGGCGCTCTATCTGGCCGGGGCTGGCGTCGGGACGCTGACCCTGGCCGATGACGACGCGGTGCATCTCAGCAACCTGCAACGGCAGATCTTGTTCACCAGCGCGGATATCGATCGGCCAAAAGCCGCAGCGGCACAGACCCGGCTCAGCCAGCTAAACCCGCAGATCAAACTGGTAGCGCTCCAGCAGCGCTTAAGCGGCGAGGCGCTCCGCGCCGAAGTGGCGAAAGCGGACGTGGTGCTGGACTGTACCGATAATATGGTCACCCGCCAGGCGATCAATGCCGCCTGTGTGGCCCTCGATACCCCGTTAGTGACCGCCAGCGCCGTGGGCTTCGGCGGTCAGCTGATGGTGCTCACCCCGCCCTGGACGCAGGGCTGCTATCGCTGCCTGTGGCCGGAAAGCGATGAACCGCAGCGCAACTGCCGCACCGCGGGGATCGTCGGCCCGGTGGTCGGCATGATGGGCACCCTGCAGGCGCTGGAGACGATTAAGCTGCTCAGCGGCATGGCGACGCCGCGCAACACCCTGCGGCTGTTCGACGCCCGCACCAGCAACTGGCGCGCCCTTGCGCTACAGCGTTCCCGGAGCTGCCCGGTGTGCGGAGGGCGGCATGCAGATCTGGTTTAACGACGAGCCGCTGGCGTGCGCCGACAATCTCAGCGTCAGCGCCCTGCTGACCCAGCTCGAACAGCAGCAGCCTGGCGTTGCGCTGGCGCTCAATCAACACATCCTGCCGCGCGACCGGTGGGAAGATCATCTCTTGCAGGAAGGCGATCGGGTCCTGCTTTTTCAGGTTATCGCTGGAGGCTGACATGTTACGTATTGCAGACAAAACGTTTGAATCCCATCTTTTCACCGGTACCGGCAAATTCGCCGCCCCGGAGGTGATGGTCGAGGCGATTCGCGCCTCGGGCAGCCAGCTGGTAACCCTGGCGATGAAGCGCGTCGATTTACGCCAGCGCAATGACGCCATCCTCGCCCCGCTGCTGGCGGCGGGAGTCAGCCTGCTGCCGAATACCTCGGGCGCCAAGACGGCGGAAGAGGCGGTGTTTGCCGCCCGTCTGGCGCGGGAAGCCCTGGGTACCCACTGGCTGAAGCTGGAGATCCACCCGGACGCCCGCTGGCTGCTGCCCGACCCGATTGAAACCCTGAAAGCGGCGGAGCTGCTGGTCCGCGAAGGGTTCGTGGTGCTGCCCTACTGCGGCGCCGATCCGGTGCTGTGTAAACGACTGGAAGAGGTGGGCTGCGCGGCGGTGATGCCGCTGGGTGCGCCGATCGGCTCCAATCAGGGGCTGGAAACCAAAGCCATGCTGGAGATTATTATCGAGCAGGCGACGGTCCCGGTGGTGGTCGACGCCGGGATCGGCGTCCCGAGCCATGCGGCGCAGGCGCTGGAGATGGGCGCGGACGCGGTGCTGGTCAATACCGCCATTGCCGTCGCCGACGACCCCGTGGCCATGGCCCGCGCCTTCCGTATGGCGATCGATGCCGGATTACTGGCGCGTCAGGCCGGACCGGGGGCACGCAGTACGCAGGCGCAGGCCACCAGCCCGCTCACCGGATTCCTGGAGGCGCTGGCATGAAAACCTTTAGCGATCGCTGGCGGCAGCTGGAGTGGGACGATATCCGCCTGCGCATCAACAGCAAAACCGCCGCCGACGTCGAACGGGCGCTGGCGGCCAAACAGCTCACCCGCGATGATATGATGGCCCTGCTCTCGCCTGCCGCGGCCAATTACCTTGAACCGCTGGCCCAGCGCGCGCAGCGCCTCACCCGGCAGCGCTTCGGCAATACCGTCAGCTTCTACGTGCCGCTGTATCTCTCCAACCTGTGCGCTAACGACTGCACCTACTGCGGCTTCTCGATGAGCAACCGCATTAAGCGCAAGACGCTGGATGCCGCCGAGATTGCCCGCGAGTGCGCCGCGATCCGCAACCTGGGCTTTGAGCATCTGCTGCTGGTGACCGGCGAACATCAGGGTAAGGTGGGAATGGATTATTTCCGTCAGCACCTACCGGCTATCCGCAGCCAGTTTGCCTCGCTGCATATGGAGGTGCAGCCGCTGGCGACTGAAGAGTATGCCGAGCTGAAAACCCTGGGGCTCGACGGGGTGATGGTCTATCAGGAGACCTATCATGAAAGCATGTACGCCAAACACCATCTGAAAGGAAAAAAGCAGGATTTCTTCTGGCGGCTGGATACGCCGGATCGCTTAGGCGCGGCGGGGATCGATAAGATCGGCCTTGGCGCGCTCATCGGCCTTTCCGACAGCTGGCGAGTGGACTGCTTTATAGTCGCTGAGCACCTGCTGTGGCTGCAGCAGCGCTACTGGCGCAGCCGCTATTCGGTCTCCTTCCCGCGCCTGCGTCCCTGCGCCGGCGGTATTGAACCGGCTTCGCTGATGGATGAGCGACAGCTGGTGCAAACTATCTGCGCCTTCCGCCTGCTGGCGCCAGAGGTTGAGCTGTCGCTATCCACCCGCGAATCACCCTGGTTCCGCGACCGGGTGATCCCGCTGGCGATCAATAACGTCAGCGCCTTCTCTAAAACCCAGCCCGGCGGCTACGCCGACGATCATCCGGAGCTCGAGCAATTTGCCCCGCACGACGATCGCCGCCCTGAAGAGGTCGCCAGCGCGCTGGCCGCCCGCGGCCTGCAGCCGGTATGGAAAGACTGGGATAGCTGGCTGGGACGCGCTTCGCAAACCTCATGATGTACAGTGTAAACGCCTGATAATTTTGCGCGCCTGCACGAGAGATGAAAAACGGAGGCTGGCCCGCCCGACGCCGTTTTTCTATTCTGCCCTGGTCAGCAGCGGACGCTGACCAGGGCGAACCTTTTCTTCCTCATTTTCGCCCTGCCTCTCCGCGCTGAGCAGAGGCCTGCACATTATCGCCGAATATAAATCACGATACATGAAGGCCTCAGAGTTATAATTGAGCAATAGTGAACTGATTCGATCGGCAGGCGTCCCAGACGCAACCTGCGTTCGGACCCATGGTTTATACATCCGGGACGATTAACGATTCATGGCTCTACACAACAGAAAGCTCTCTTTTACGACGCCGATCGTCGTGGGGTTTGCCGGTATTTTGCTCAGTTTTATGCTGATCGCTATTTTTGTGACTCTGGCGCAACAGAAAGATTTTCTCGAAGATTATCACGATATTAACCGCAATTTTACCCATAACCTGGCGATCAACTATACGGAAACCCTGCTGCGGGAAAATGATTTTATCCTCGGGCGCGCAGCCGCCTTCTTTGCCCGCAATGACGAACTGAATCGCGCAGTCAATGTGGAGCCGGAGAAAGGGTTAACCACGCTGATGCAGTTACAGAACATGATGCCAAGCGTCTCATCCATCTCGCTGGCGGATACCGAGGGCCACTATCTGCGCGCCCCGGAGGTGCTGGAAAACGAAGACAGTCGGGCTTTCGATCCCAGAACGCGGCCCTGGTTTATCAAACAGGCGGAAGCCAGCACCTTCAGCCACTACACCAGTCCGTATATGGATTATTTCACCCACCATCCGACGATTACCATTTTCAAACCCATCATTACCCCGGAAGGGAAACTCAAGGGCAGCCTGGCCTTTCATCTCGATCTCACCTCCATGGGGTTCGCGCTGCGCCAGATGGTGGCGCCCGTACAGGGGGAATTTTTTGTGGTGCAACGGGATGGCAAAGTGGTCCTGCACTCCGACCCGGGCGCGCTGTTTAAACCCTTCGTCAGGGACGAGCTGATGGATAAAATGACCAGCGGAGAGGGGCAGCTTTACGATCCCGGGAGCGACACCTGGTATTACTATTACTCCTTTACCAATCCCGACTGGTTTGTGATTTTCCGTGTCGATAACGCCACCCTGGTCAATCTGACACGTCATGAGACCAATTTAGTGATCGGCGGTTTCACTCTCGCAGCGATCATTATTATCCTGTTCGGTCTTTATCTGCGTCATGCTTCCCGTACCGTGCTGATGAATATCATCAATGCGATTAAAACCGGTGACGTCAAACGCGCCCCGCGCCTTGAGGCGATGCTGAGTAAAGCGATTGAAACTAATAAACAGCGCGAACTGTCCTACGTCCGCCAGGCGACCATCGACGCTCTCACCGGCTGCAAAAACCGCCGCGCCTTCGACAGCGATATTGCCGCCCTGATGAACGATCACCAGCCGTTCGCCCTCGCGCTGGTCGATATCGATAACTTTAAATCAATCAACGACACCTGGGGCCATCTCAATGGCGATATCGTCCTGCGTAACGTCGCTCGCGAAGGGCTACAGGTCCTCCAGCCGCTGGAGATATCCCTCTATCGCTACGGCGGCGAAGAGTTCGCGGTGGTCTTTCCTGCCGAACATATCGATAACGCCCGCACGCTGCTGGAAACATGGCGGGTAAACGTCGAACGACGCACCTGGCGCGAAGATGGCCTGACGGTCACCTTCAGCGCCGGCCTCGGGGAATGGAATATGGAGCCACTGGATAAGCTGGTGGTGAGCGTCGATGAAGCGCTGTACAAAGCCAAACAGCAGGGTAAAAACCGTATCCTGCGCGCGTAAGACTTCAGCGCCGCCACCGCCCACTTCGGTGGGCTTTTTTATTTTTTCCGGAAAAAATGAAACCGGTTTCAATTATTGTGTGATGCCTTACACACAATCACGGTAAAGCGGTTGTCGCATCGCCAGGGCCGCGATAAAGATAAGACATCACGGAACACAAGGGCCACTGACTATGAAGAATATCGTTTTGTGCTGTGCCGCCGGTATGTCTACCAGCATGCTGGTTCAGCGTATGCAAGATGCCGCGCAGAAGAAGGGTGTTGAGGTCTCTATCAAGGCCGTACCGGTCGCTGAGTTTAAAGATAATCTGGCCGCCGCCGACATTATTTTGCTCGGCCCGCAGGTGAAATATGAGCAGGCGAAGCTGCAGGCGCTGGCCGACCCGTTCGGCAAGAAGGTCGCCGTGATCGATATGATGGACTACGGCATGATGAAAGGTGATGCCGTTCTGGATAAAGCCCTTAAGATGCTGGAGTAATCGATGGAAGATTTAGAAACGATCATCATGGAGCTGCTGGTTAACGCGGGTTCCGCACGTAGCGCGGCGCTGACGGCGCTACAGCTGGCGCGAAAAGGCGATTTTGCCGCCGCGGAGCAGGCCATGGCTGAATCCCATGAGTTCGTCAAACATGCGCATAAAATTCAGACCCAGCTTATCGGCATGGATGAAGGCAGCGGTAAATTGCCGGTCAACCTGATCACCGTGCATTCCCAGGACCATCTGATGAACGCTATGGTCATTCAGGATCTGGCGACCGACATGATTGAACTCTATCGTCGTCTGCCCCTCGCGCAATAATCTCACGGATTTAACGGGCGTCGCTGCCGGCGCCCGTCCTTCTTACAGAAAGCCGTACATCGCCGCGAATATCCAGCCAAACACGCAGGAGACGCCGACGCCGATGAGCCCGGGCAGGATAAAGCTGTGGTTAATCACAAAGCGGCCGATATGGGTGGTCCCTGAGCGATCAAACTGGATCGCCGCCAGATCGCTTGGGTAGGTCGGCAGAATATAGTAGCCATAGCAGGCCGGCGCAGAAGCCACGATATAAGCCGGGTCGACGCCGATGGCCAGGGCTACTGGCACAATCGCCGCCAGCGCTGCCGCCTGGGAGTTCACAAATTTCGAAACCAGTAGCAGCACGATGGCATAAGCCCACGGATACTCTTTTACCATTTCACCAAGCACGCCTTTAATCTCGGTCATGTGTGCGCCAAACATGGTCTCCGCCATCCACGCGATGCCGTACACCGCGACGATAGCGATCATTCCCGAACGAAAGACCTCATTTTTGGAAATCGATGCCGGGTTAGTTTTTGTAATGATGATGATCAGCGCTCCGGAGAGCAGCATAAACATCTGGATAACCAGCACCATCGACAGTGGTTTACCGTCAAAGGCCGGGCGCAGTTCAGAAAAAGCGCCAAGCAGCGCCACCACGGCGATAGAGGCCAGAAAAATCCACATTGCTATCCAGTTGCTGGTCGGCAGCTTTTTGTCCAGCAGCGTCGCCGTATCGCCATAGACGTAATGGCGGTTCTCCGGTAGCGCAATAAACGCCTGGAAGGCTTCGTCCTGATCCAGGTCTTTGCCGCGGAACCAGCTGAAGATACCGATGGCTAAAATACCCAGCAGCGTGGACGGAATGGTTATCGCCAGCAGATCGAGAAACTCCAGGTGTTTCCCGTTAAAGGTAAAATTTCCCAGCATCGCCACCAGCGATACCACCGCCACCGAGACCGGGCTGGCGATGATCCCCATCTGAGCGCCAATGGAGCTGGCGGCCATCGGACGCTCCGGACGAATGTTATTCTTAATCGCCACATCGTAGATAATCGGCAGGATGGTATACACCACGTGGCCGGTACCGCAGAGGATGGTCAGCGTGCAGGTGACGAAAGGCGCCACGATAGAAACATATTTCGGGTTACGCCGCAGCAGCTTCTCGGCAATCTGCAGCATCACGTCTAACCCGCCGGACGCCTGCAGGGTCGCCGAGGCGGCTACCACTGCAATGATCACCAGCATCACATCAACCGGCGGTTTGCCCGGCTGGAGATGAAAAACAAAGACGAGGATCACCAAACCGATGCCGCCCAGCAGCCCCAGCGCAATACCCCCTTTTCGGGCACCATAAAACAGACAAATTAATATAATAATGAGTTGTATCGCGAATTCCATGCAGCCCCCAGAGCCTGTCCACTCAGATCTAAAAATGATCCCTACCTGCCTGTCGGGATTATTTCTGCGCCTGACCGGGAGAAGCATGAGATGCGGCTATCCCTCTCCAGCGCCGTCGCGCCGAAGATACAGCAACAGAAGTAATCCCATGATTCATCGGGTATTTTGAATATATACCCTTTGAATTGATTATTTTTTGATATGAGTAGAAGTTTTACCCATACATAAAGAAAGGTTTTAGAAAAAGGCTTCTAATAGATATTTTGCATGAATTAATTGCTAAGAAAATGAAGATTTAATATGTCGTAAATGTAATTAAGGGCCGGGAAAGCGGCGAAAAATAGACAATAAAAAAAGCCGGTCAGGAAACCTGACCGGCTTTTTAGCAGTGCATCAACGATTAATCGTTGTCAGAACCGCCCAGACCTGCGTTCAGCAGCTCTGCCAGGTTGGCAGACGCTTCTTCCACGCTCACCTGCGGTGCCGCCGGCAGCTCGCCAGCAGCGCGACGGCGCATACGATCCTGGTGATACGCATAACCGGTACCGGCCGGGATCAGACGACCCACGATGACGTTCTCTTTCAGACCGCGCAGTTCGTCGCGTTTGCCCGCAACGGCTGCTTCGGTCAGCACGCGAGTGGTCTCCTGGAACGATGCCGCGGAGATGAAGGACTCGGTGGCCAGAGACGCTTTGGTGATACCCAGCAGATCGCGGGAGAACGTTGCGCCCACTTTGCCGTTCGCTTCCAGTTCGCGGTTCGCGATCTTGACGCGGGAGTATTCCACCTGCTCGCCTTCGAGGAAGTCGGAGCTGCCTGCGCTTTCGATGGTGGCTTTACGCAGCATCTGACGAACGATAACTTCGATGTGCTTATCGTTAATCTTAACGCCCTGCAGACGGTATACGTCCTGGACTTCGTTAACAATGTAACGGGTCACAGCATGTACGCCACGCAGACGCAGAATGTCGTGCGGTGCTTCCGGACCGTCGGAAACCACATCACCACGTTCCACACGTTCACCTTCGAACACGTTGAGCTGACGCCATTTCGGGATCATCTCTTCGTACGGCTCGCTACCGTCTACCGGGGTGATAACCAGGCGACGTTTCCCTTTGGTTTCTTTACCGAAGGAAATGATACCGCTGATTTCAGCCAGGATAGCCGGCTCTTTCGGACGACGTGCTTCGAACAGGTCCGCAACGCGCGGCAGACCACCGGTGATATCCTTGGTACCGCCGGATTCCTGCGGAATACGCGCCAGGGTGTCACCAGAGCTGATCTGTACGCCATCTTCCAGCTGAACAATCGCTTTACCCGGCAGGAAGTACTGAGCAGGCATATCAGTGCCTGGGATCAGAACGTCGTTGCCCTGAGCATCAACAATTTTCAGTGCTGGACGCAGATCTTTACCACCTGCGGTACGTTCTGCAGAGTCCAGAACCACCAGCGAAGACAGACCGGTCAGCTCGTCAGTCTGACGAGTAATGGTCTGGCCGTCGATCATGTCAGTGAAACGGATGAAACCGCTAACTTCGGTGATAACCGGCATGGTGTGCGGATCCCAGTTTGCGACGGTTTCACCGCCGGCAACCTGCTCACCGTCGCCTTTCGCCATAACCGCACCGTAAGGTACTTTATAGCTCTCTTTGGTACGACCGAATTCGTCGATCAGCTTCAGCTCGGTATTACGGGAAGTGATAACCAGCTTACCACTGGAGTTCACAACCGACTTCGCGTTGCTGAGCTTGATGCTACCTTTGTTTTTCACCTGGATGCTGGATTCAGCAGCCGCACGAGATGCCGCACCACCGATGTGGAACGTACGCATCGTCAGCTGTGTACCCGGCTCACCGATGGACTGTGCCGCGATAACGCCGATAGCCTCACCTTTGTTGATGAGGTGGCCACGCGCCAGGTCACGACCATAGCAGTGCGCGCAGACGCCAAAGTCGGTGTCACAGGATACAACGGAACGCACTTTGACGGAGTCAACGGAATTCGCTTCCAGCAGGTCACACCAGTGCTCATGCAGCAGCGTGTTGCGTGGAACCAGAATATCCGCGGTACCCGGCTTCAGAACATCTTCCGCAGTCACACGACCCAGTACGCGATCGCGCAGCGGCTCTTTAACGTCGCCACCTTCGATAACCGGCGTCATGGTGATGCCTTCCAGGGTGCCGCAGTCGTCTTCAGTGACGACCAGGTCCTGCGCAACGTCAACCAGACGACGAGTCAGGTAACCGGAGTTCGCTGTTTTCAGTGCGGTATCCGCCAGACCTTTACGAGCACCGTGGGTGGAGATGAAGTACTGGAGTACGTTCAGACCTTCACGGAAGTTCGCGGTGATCGGCGTTTCGATGATGGAGCCATCCGGCTTCGCCATCAGACCACGCATACCAGCCAGCTGACGAATCTGTGCCGCAGAACCACGCGCACCGGAGTCGGCCATCATGTAGATGCTGTTGAAGGAAACCTGCTGCTCTTCCTGACCGTCACGGTTAATCACGGTTTCGGTTTGCAGGTTATCCATCATCGCTTTGGATACACGATCGTTCGCCGCAGCCCAGATATCGATAACTTTGTTGTAGCGTTCGCCCGCGGTCACCAGACCGGACTGGAACTGTTCCTGAATCTCAGCAACTTCCGCTTCCGCTTCGCTGATGATTTCGTATTTTTTCTCCGGGATGACCATGTCATCGATACCAACGGATGCACCTGAACGCGCTGCGTAAGCAAAGCCGGTGTACATCGTCTGGTCCGCAAAAATAACGGTCGGTTTCAGACCCAGAATACGGTAACAGGTGTTCAGCATCTTGGAGATCGCTTTCTTACCAAGCGCCTGGTTCACGATAGAGAACGGCAGACCTTTCGGTACGATCATCCACAGAATGGCACGGCCAACGGTCGTGTCTTTCAGGCTGGTTTTCGCGACAAACTCACCATTGTCGTCTTTTTCGTATTCAGTGATACGCACTTTAACGCGCGCATGCAGAGAGGCCAGGCCGGCGCGATAAATACGCTCAGCTTCTTTCGGGCCAGTCAGCACCATGCCTTCGCCTTTGGCGTTAACACTGTCACGGGTCATGTAGTACAGACCCAGTACAACGTCCTGAGACGGAACGATGATTGGTTCGCCGTTCGCCGGGGACAGGATGTTGTTGGTAGACATCATCAGCGCACGCGCTTCCAGCTGGGCTTCCAGCGTCAGCGGTACGTGAACAGCCATCTGGTCACCATCGAAGTCGGCGTTGTATGCCGCACAAACCAGCGGGTGCAGCTGGATGGCTTTACCTTCGATCAGAACCGGTTCGAATGCCTGAATACCCAGACGGTGCAGGGTTGGCGCACGGTTCAGCAGGACCGGGTGTTCGCGGATAACTTCGTCCAGGATATCCCAAACGACAGCTTCTTCGCGCTCAACCATCTTCTTAGCGGCTTTGATGGTGGTGGCCAGGCCACGCAGTTCCAGCTTGCCGTAGATGAACGGTTTGAACAGCTCCAGCGCCATTTTCTTCGGCAGACCGCACTGATGCAGACGCAGGTATGGACCTACGGTGATAACAGAACGACCGGAGTAGTCAACGCGTTTACCGAGCAGGTTCTGGCGGAAACGACCCTGTTTACCTTTGATCATATCGGCCAAAGATTTCAGAGGACGTTTGTTAGAACCGGTGATCGCACGACCGCGACGACCGTTATCCAGCAGGGCGTCAACCGCTTCCTGCAGCATACGTTTTTCGTTGCGTACGATGATATCCGGCGCAGCCAGATCCAGCAGACGTTTCAGACGGTTGTTACGGTTGATCACGCGACGATACAGATCGTTGAGGTCAGACGTCGCGAAACGACCACCGTCCAGCGGAACCAGCGGACGCAGATCTGGCGGCAGTACCGGCAGAACGGTCAGGATCATCCACTCCGGCTTGTTGCCAGACTGAACGAAAGCTTCCAGCAGCTTAATGCGCTTGGTCAGCTTTTTACGCTTGGTTTCGGAGTTGGTTTCGTTCAGCTCTTCACGCAGCTGCTCGCATTCCTGCTCCAGATCCATATTGCGCAGCAGCGCCTGGATCGCTTCCGCGCCCATTTTCGCGTCGAATTCGTCACCGAACTCTTCCAGCGCGTCCAGGTACTGTTCTTCCGTCAGAATCTGGTTGCGTTCGAGGTTGGTCATGCCACCTTCGATAACCACATAGGATTCAAAGTACAGTACACGTTCGATATCGCGCAGCGGCATATCCAGCAGCAGACCGATACGGGACGGCAGGGATTTCAGGAACCAGATGTGCGCAGTCGGACATGCCAGCTCGATGTGGCCCATGCGCTCACGACGCACTTTAGTCTGGGTCACTTCAACGCCGCACTTCTCACAGATCACACCGCGGTGTTTCAGGCGCTTGTACTTACCGCACAGGCACTCATAATCTTTTACCGGCCCAAAGATACGGGCGCAGAAAAGGCCGTCACGCTCAGGCTTGAACGTACGGTAGTTAATGGTTTCCGGCTTTTTAACTTCACCGAAAGACCATGAACGGATCATGTCTGGCGAAGCCAGAGCAATTTTGATCGCATCAAACTCTTCGGTTTTAGTTTGCGCTTTCAGAAACTTTAATAAGTCTTTCACGGATTTGCTCCCGTCGGAGTTAGCACATTCCGCTGCCGGGCGTTAACCCGGCAGCAGTGACCTGTTTGAGCGAGAATTACTCGTCTTCCAGTTCGATGTTGATGCCCAGCGAGCGAATTTCTTTCAACAGTACGTTGAAGGATTCCGGCATGCCCGGTTCCATCTGGTGATTGCCGTCCACGATGTTTTTATACATCTTGGTACGACCGTTCACGTCATCAGACTTAACGGTGAGCATTTCCTGCAGGGTGTAGGCCGCGCCGTATGCTTCCAGCGCCCACACTTCCATCTCACCGAAGCGCTGACCACCGAACTGTGCCTTACCACCCAGCGGCTGCTGAGTAACCAGGCTGTAAGAACCGGTGGAACGAGCGTGCATTTTGTCGTCGACCAGGTGGTTCAGTTTCAGCATGTACATGTAACCCACGGTTACCGGACGTTCGAACTGTTCACCGGTGCGGCCATCAAACAGGGTGATCTGACCGGAAGTCGGCAGGTCGCCCAGCTGCAGCAGCTCTTTGATTTCAGCTTCTTTCGCACCGTCGAATACCGGCGTTGCGATCGGCATGCCTTTACGCAGGTTTTCAGCCAGACGCAGAACTTCTTCATCGCTGAAGGTATTCAGGTCAACTTTCTGGCGAACGTCAGCGCCCAGATCGTAAGCACGCTGGATGAATTCGCGCAGTTTCGCGACTTCCTGCTGCTGCTTCAGCATGGCGTTGATCTTATCGCCGATGCCTTTTGCAGCCATACCCAGGTGAGTTTCAAGGATCTGACCGATGTTCATACGAGACGGTACGCCCAGCGGGTTCAGTACGATATCTACCGGCGTACCGTTAGCATCGTGCGGCATATCTTCGATCGGGTTGATCTTAGAGATAACACCCTTGTTACCGTGACGACCTGCCATCTTATCACCAGGCTGGATACGGCGTTTAACGGCCAGATATACCTTAACAATCTTCAGCACGCCCGGTGCCAGATCGTCGCCTTGGGTGATTTTACGGCGTTTCGCTTCGAGTTTTTTCTCGAACTCATGTTTCAGTTCGTCATACTGCTCAGCCAGCTGTTCCAGCTGATTTTGTTTCTCTTCGTCGGTCAGGCCCAGTTCCAGCCAGCGATCGCGAGGCAGCTTGTCGAGCTTCTCAGCTTCAACGCCACCGGAGACCAGCACCGCGTAGATACGACTGAACAGACCGGCTTCGAGGATCTGCAGTTCTTCAGACAGGTCTTTTTTGGCCTGCTTCAGCTGCATCTCTTCGATTTCCAGAGCACGTTTGTCTTTTTCTACGCCGTCACGGGTAAAGACCTGAACGTCGATAACGGTACCAGAGACACCGTTCGGTACGCGCAGAGAAGAGTCTTTAACGTCAGACGCTTTCTCACCGAAGATCGCGCGCAGCAGTTTCTCTTCCGGCGTCAGCTGGGTTTCACCTTTCGGCGTTACCTTACCAACCAGAATGTCGCCGCCGGTCACTTCCGCACCGATATAAACGATACCGGATTCATCCAGTTTGGAGAGCGCAGCTTCACCCACGTTCGGGATGTCAGCGGTGATCTCTTCCGGCCCCAGCTTGGTGTCACGGGACACGCACGCCAGTTCCTGAATGTGGATAGTGGTGAAACGGTCTTCCTGGACAACACGCTCGGAAACGAGGATGGAGTCTTCGAAGTTGTAACCGTTCCACGGCATGAACGCTACACGCATGTTCTGACCCAGCGCCAGCTCACCGAGGTCGGTGGACGGGCCGTCTGCCAGCACGTCGCCGCGCTCAATAGGTTCGCCCAGGGACACGCAAGGCATCTGGTTGATGCAGGTGTTCTGGTTAGAACGGGTGTACTTGGTCAGGTTATAGATGTCGATACCTGCTTCGCCCGGGTACATCTCGTCTTCGTTAACTTTGATAACGATACGGGAAGCATCCACGTACTGAACGGTACCGCCACGTTTAGCCACGGCAGTAACACCGGAGTCAACGGCAACAGCACGTTCCATACCGGTACCAACCAGCGGCTTATCAGCGCGCAGAGTCGGAACCGCCTGACGTTGCATGTTCGCACCCATCAATGCACGGTTGGCGTCATCGTGTTCCAGGAACGGGATCAGGGACGCACCGACGGATACCACCTGCTGGGTGGATACGTCCATGTAGTCAACCTGGTCGCGGCTGAACAAGCTGGATTCGCCTTTGCTACGGCAGGTAACCAGATCTTCTACGAAGTGGCCGTTTTCATCCAGGTTGGAGTTCGCCTGAGCGATAACGTAGTTGCCTTCTTCGATAGCAGACAGGTAGTGAATTTCGTCAGTAACCACACCGTTGGTCACTTTACGATACGGCGTCTCAAGGAAGCCATATTCGTTGGTCTGCGCGTACACGGACAGGGAGTTAATCAGACCGATGTTCGGACCTTCAGGCGTTTCGATCGGACATACGCGACCGTAGTGGGTCGGGTGTACGTCTCGAACTTCGAAGCCTGCGCGCTCACGGGTCAGACCGCCTGGGCCGAGTGCGGAGATACGACGTTTGTGCGTAATCTCAGACAGCGGGTTGTTCTGGTCCATAAACTGAGACAGCTGACTGGAACCAAAGAACTCTTTCACTGCTGCGGAAATCGGCTTGGCGTTGATCATATCCTGAGGCATCAGGGTATCCAGATCGCCAAGAGACAGACGCTCTTTCACCGCACGCTCTACACGTACCAGGCCAACGCGGAACTGGTTTTCCGCCATTTCGCCAACGGAACGGATACGACGGTTGCCGAGGTGGTCGATATCGTCCACTTCGCCTTTACCGTTACGGATATCGATGAGCTTCTTCATCACTTCGATGATGTCGTCTTTGCTCAGGATACCGGAACCTTCGATTTCGTCGCGCAGCAGAGAACGGTTGAACTTCATACGACCAACCGCGGACAGATCGTAGCGGTCTTCAGAGAAGAACAGGTTCTCAAACAGACTTTCAGCGGCTTCACGAGTCGGCGGCTCGCCAGGGCGCATCATGCGGTAGATTTCTACCAGCGCGCTCAGACGATCGTTAGTCGGGTCGACGCGTACCGTTTCAGAGATGTACGGGCCGTGGTCCAGATCGTTGGTGAACAGCGTTTCGATACGCTTGTGGCCAGACTGGCTCAGCTTAGCCAGCAGATCCAGGCTCAGCTCCATGTTCGCCGGGCAGATCAGTTCGCCAGTCGCTTCATCGATATAGTCTTTAGCCGCCACTTTGCCCGCGATATATTCAACCGGCACTTCGATATGCTTGATATCGTCTTTTTCCAGCTGACGGATATGACGAGCCGTGATGCGACGGCCTTTCTCAACGTACACTTTGCCGTTGGCTTCGATATCGAAGGAGGCAGTTTCACCGCGCAGACGCTCCGGAATCAGCTCCATCTGCAGCTTGTTGTCGCGAATTTCAAAGACCACTTTTTCGAAGAACAGGTCAAGGATCTGCTCAGTGGTGTAATTCAGCGCGCGCAGGATGATGGTAGCCGGCAGCTTACGACGACGGTCGATACGAACGAACAGGTTGTCTTTCGGGTCGAATTCGAAGTCCAGCCAGGAACCGCGGTAAGGGATGATACGTGCGTTATACAGAACCTTACCGGAGGAGTGGGTCTTACCTTTGTCACTGTCAAAGAAGACGCCCGGGCTACGGTGCAGCTGAGAAACGATAACACGCTCGGTACCGTTGATAACAAAGGTACCGTTGTCGGTCATGAGCGGAATTTCGCCCATGTAGACTTCTTGTTCTTTAATGTCTTTGACGGTGCCTTCTGGCGCTTCGCGCTCGTAGATCACCAGACGCAGTTTTACGCGCAGCGGTGCAGAATAAGTCACGCCACGGATCTGACATTCTTTAACGTCAAAAACCGGTTCGCCCAGACGGTAGCTGACGTATTGCAGCTCGGAATTACCGCTGTAGCTCTGAATCGGGAATACGGAACGGAAAGCAGCTTCCAGACCATACTGCCCTTCAGGATCTTGCTCGATAAACTTCTGGAACGAGTCAAGCTGGATAGAAAGGAGATATGGCACATCCAGAACTTGTGGACGTTTACCAAAATCCTTACGAATACGTTTTTTCTCGGTATAGGAGTAAACCATAGGGTTCCTCAGCTCGCTGACAAGTCGACCCATCTGCCCGCAGAGGGCAGTTTTTTATGCAACACTATTTTGTTGACCGGAAAATGGAACACTTTCCGCAATGCCTGTTGCTATCACGCTTAAACCATTTCATTGCGATTTACACAGCCCAGGAACCCTAACCTGTCGCAGTATATTAAGTCGTCGATAGAAACAAGCATTGAGAGGCAAACCAGTAGTCAAACAGCGTGAAACGCTACTGGCGCCTTACAGCGCAAAAAGGCTGGTGACCAAAAAGTCACCAGCCTCAGCCTGATTTCTCAGGCTGCAACCGGAAGGGTTGGCTTATTTAACTTCAACTTCAGCGCCAGCTTCTTCCAGAGATTTTTTCAGAGCTTCAGCGTCGTCTTTGCTGATGCCTTCTTTCAGTGCAGCCGGAGCAGATTCTACCAGGTCTTTAGCTTCTTTCAGACCCAGGCCAGTTGCGCCACGTACTGCTTTGATAACAGCAACTTTGTTAGCGCCAGCAGCTTTCAGAATTACGTCGAATTCAGTTTTTTCTTCAGCAGCTTCAACCGGGCCAGCAGCTACAGCTACAGCAGCAGCAGCGGAAACACCGAATTTTTCTTCCATTGCAGAGATCAGCTCAACAACGTCCATTACGGACATAGCGGATACTGCTTCAATGATTTGATCTTTAGTGATAGACATTTAAATTGTTCCTGAATATCAGAATAAGTTTATACGTAAGCGAATGCTTTACAAAGATAACTGCGATTAAGCAGCTTCTTTCGCATCGCGTACAGCAGCCAGAGTACGAACCAGTTTGCCAGCCGAAGCTTCTTTCATGGTTGCCATCAGGCGTGCAATTGCTTCTTCGTAGGTCGGCAGAGTTGCCAGGCGGTCGATCTGCGACGCCGGGATCAGCTCACCTTCAAAGGCAGCGGCTTTGACCTCAAATTTTGCATTCGCTTTCGCGAACTCTTTGAACAGACGAGCAGCAGCGCCCGGGTGTTCCATAGAGTATGCAATCAGGGTCGGACCAACAAACGTGTCTTTCAGGCACTCGAACTGAGTACCTTCAACGACGCGGCGCAGCAGGGTGTTACGAACAACACGCATGTATACGCCAGCTTCACGACCTGCTTTACGCAGTTCAGTCATTTTATCTACAGTTACGCCACGGGAATCCGCAACTACTGCAGACAGCGCGCCTTTGGCTACTTCGCTGACTTCAGCAACAATCGCTTGTTTGTCTTGAAGATTTAAAGCCATTAGCTTTGCTCCTGGATGTTTGCCAGAGCCTATGCTCTGGAACTCACTTCACTCAATTCAACGAAAAGAGCGTCTAAATACGGTGAGCAGAAACAAGCCAGAATATCCAAAAATAATCTTAGCGTTCTGTCACCGTCTACGCAGGGGATTAAGTTTCTTGCGAAACACCTGCGGTCTTCGACGGAGGCCTGGATAGGCCAGGCTCCAACGAACAAATTCTTCCTATGACTTCGTCCTTCGAACCGCAGCGGCGTTAGCTGCAATTCAAATGACTCGCATAGCGTCTGTCTTATTGACAGAATCGTGGGGGTAAGATTGTAGACAAAATCACCGCCCACGTAAAGGCATTAGTTTGCAGAAGCGTTCAGGCCAGCCTGATCTACTGCAACACCTGCACCCATAGTGGTGGAGATGCTAACTTTCTTGATGTACACGCCTTTCGCCTGAGTCGGTTTTGCTTTTTTCAGCGCAACCAGCAGAGCTTCCAGGTTTTCTTTCAGTTTGTCAGCGTCAAAGTCCACTTTACCGATGGTGGTGTGGATGATGCCGTTTTTGTCGTTACGGTAACGAACCTGGCCTGCTTTCGCGTTTTTAACCGCTTCAGCAACGTTCGGAGTTACGGTACCTACTTTCGGGTTCGGCATCAGGCCACGCGGACCCAGAACCTGGCCCAGCTGGCCAACAACGCGCATTGCATCCGGGGAAGCAATAACAACGTCAAAGTTCATTTCGCCTTTTTTGATCTGCTCAGCCAGATCTTCCATACCTACCAGCTCAGCGCCTGCAGCTTTAGCAGCTTCAGCGTTTGCGCCCTGGGTAAATACGGCTACGCGAACGGAACGGCCAGTACCGTGCGGCAGTACAGTTGCGCCACGGACGTTCTGGTCAGATTTACGAGCGTCGATGCCGAGGTTAACGGCAACGTCTACGCTTTCGGTAAATTTAGCGGTGGCCAGCTCTTTCAGCAGAGCAATGGCTTCGTTGATGTCGTACTGTTTAGTTGCATCAACTTTCTCACGGATCACGCGCATGCGCTTGGTCAGTTTAGCCATTTCTTAGTCCTCCACTACCAGGCCCATGGAACGTGCAGTACCTTCGATGGAGCGAGTCATCGCTTCAATGTCGGCACCAGTCATGTCGGCAGCTTTGGTCTGCGCGATTTCCTGCAGCTGAGCGCGGGAGATTTTACCCACTTTATCTTTGTTCGGCTTACCGGAACCAGACTTGATGCCTGCAGCTTTCTTCAGCAGAACAGCAGCCGGCGGAGTCTTGGTAACAAAGGTAAAGGAACGGTCAGCGTAAACGGTGATAACAACCGGGATCGGCAGACCTTTCTCCAGGGAATCAGTTTTGGCGTTGAACGCTTTGCAGAATTCCATGATGTTCACGCCCTGCTGACCCAGTGCTGGGCCGACCGGCGGGCTCGGGTTCGCCATACCAGCTGCAACCTGCAGCTTGACGTAGGCTTGGACTTTCTTAGCCATTCTTAAATCCTCAAATTGGGTATTAACGCTTCAGAGAAGCTCCCCGTGATTAAACATCGTTTTACGGGCCGGGCCCATAAAAACAAAAGGCGCGAAATTGTATGCCAATTTCGCGCCCTATGCAACGATTAAATCGCTGCTTTTTTGATCGCCGGCTTACGCCTTCTCAACCTGGCTGAAGTCCAGTTCTACCGGGGTCGCACGACCGAAGATAGAAACGGAAACTTTCAGGCGGGACTTCTCATAGTCCACTTCTTCCACCACGCCGTTAAAGTCAGCGAACGGACCGTCGTTAACGCGAACCATTTCACCCGGTTCAAACAGCGTTTTCGGACGCGGCTTATCGCCAACCTGCTGCAGACGATTCATGATGGCGTCGACTTCTTTGTCGCTGATCGGCGCCGGACGGTCAGAGGTGCCGCCGATGAAGCCCATCACGCGCGGTACGCTGCGCACCAGGTGCCAGCTTGCGTCGTTCATGACCATCTGAACCAGGACATAGCCCGGGAAGAATTTACGTTCGCTTTTACGACGCTGGCCGCCACGGATCTCAACCACTTCTTCGGTCGGGACCATGACTTCGCCAAATAACTCTTCCATGTTGTGTAATTTGATATGTTCACGCAGCGACGTGGCTACGCGACCTTCAAAACCGGAAAACGCCTGAACGACGTACCAGCGCTTTTTAGGAGCTTCAGACATCTCAGAACCTCAGGCCAGTGATAAAGGAGACCAGGCGAACCAGAATACCATCCAGTCCCCACAGGATCAGTGACATTACTGCAGTCACGGCAGCAACAATCAGCGTAGTATGCAGCGTTTCCTGGCGAGTCGGCCAAATCACTTTACGAACTTCGGTTCTCGCTTCGCGAGCAAAAGCAACGGTCGCCTTACCTTTCGTCGTCAACAGCGCGACGCCACCGGCAGCAGCAATAAGAATAACCACGGCCAGCGCACGCACCGCCAGCATAATGTCACGATAAAGGAAGTTGCCCACGATCGCCACGATCAGCAGCACGGCAACGATAATCCACTTCATCGCTTCCAGGCCGCGCCCGCTCCCTTGAGCTTCGGTATTCGCACTCATAAACCAACCTGTCAGAAGTATTCTACAAACAATTTCACCCCGCGGGGGCGAGGCGATCCAAACCGAAATTAAGTTTCGGATTATACACTTAACTATTCAAATTGCTTCAATGTTGACGGTGGTGTCACCCCTGCCCTGCTGTTGCAAAGAAGGAGTTGATTAGCCGTCGCCCTGAGGCTCGAATGGTTTGGTGTATAAACGCCCTCTTCAGAGCCTGTCTCAGCAATGATTATGACAAATAAAATCACTGATGAGCCAGGTTCTGGTGTGAAAGCGTGCAAAAAGGGCATCAAATGATGCCCTTTTATTGCGCATTGCGTCAAATGTTATCAGCGATTAGCCGAGAACTTTAGCAACCACGCCCGCGCCAACGGTACGACCGCCTTCACGGATTGCGAAACGC
>NZ_JAGRQY010000144.1:0-3908 GCF_018223905.1 Klebsiella sp. 28 | reverse complement strand
AAGCCGGACTGAGTGAGGAGGAACAGCAGTTGCTCAACGCGCGCGACTGGCGGGGATTAATTCAGTATGGCGCCAGCTTCTTCCTGCTGGAGAAAATGGGCGCGGTGGTCGGCGTATCCAACCTGCATATTTACGCCGCGATGCGCGGGCAGACGCTGGAGGCGTTTCAGCAAACGCGCAACCAGCAGGTAACCTATTCGGTGGCGGGTAAACGTTAAACGGCCCCGTCCTGAACCTGCTGATAAATAAAACGCAACAGCGCCTGCGTCGCCGGGGAGGGCAGGCTGCCGGCGCGAAACGTCAGCCCGATACGCCGGGTGGTATCGGGCAGGGGAACCGGCAACACGCTGAGCAGCCCATTGTCAGTTTCAAAACGCATCTGGCTGGCGGAGACCGCCGCCAGCATGTCGGAGCCCTGCAGCAATCCTCGCACCATCGCCGCATCCCCGGTCTCTACCGTCGGCTGGGGCAGCGGCAGCCCCAGGGTGACAAACGCCTTATCCAGCAAATTGCGCGCCGGCGCGTTGGCGCGCGGCAGCACCCATTGCGCTGTCGCCAGCTGGCTGCGCGGGTCCGGATGGCGAAGCAGCGGGTGGTTATTACGCAGTAAAATCAACATATCCTCTTCGAATAACGCTTCGCTACAGAGGTCCGGGAGATCTTCATCCTGGCGCAGGGCGCCGATAATAAAATCGATATTACCTGCCCGCATATCGGCGACCAGCGACTCATACGGGCTTTCATTGGTCATGAGGGTGATGCCCGGGTGCTGGGCCAGAAAGGCGGCGATGGCGGAGGGCAGTAGCCGGGTCCGGCTCAGCGGCAGGGCGCCAATGCGCACGGTGCCCTCCAGCACCCCGCGACGGGCAGCGAGATCGCTCCAGATGTTTTCCAGCTCGTTGAGCGCTCTGCTCACCGGGGGATAGAGTAGCTCCGCGGCAGGCGTGGGACGCACCCCCTCTGGCGTCCGGCGAAATAGCGCCGAATCCGCTCCTTTTTCCAGGACCTTCAGCGCGGCACTGACCGCCGGCTGAGTGATCCCCAACTGTTGCGCGACGGTTTGGGTATGGTTGACGTGATAGAGCTGAATAAAAATGGCTAAGCGGCGGGTATTGAACAGCCAGCCGGCGTCCGCCAGCGGGCCGCTGCTGCGGGTATGGTGCTTCTGCAGCAGCGCCGGGATGGCCTGCAGGTCGTCAATCGCCCGCCGGGCGCGCGGCAGGATGCACTTGCCATACTCGGTGGGCACCATGCCGCTGTAATGGCGTTCGAACAGCGTGACGTTCAACGCGGCTTCAAGATCGCGAATAGCCCGGGTTATCGCTGACTGCGTGCGGAATAAGTCATCGGCCGCGCGTGAGACGCTACCGCGCAGCGCGACCTGACAGAAAAAGCGCAGCTGCATGATATTTATAATTTTATCGTGCTTTCTCTTTAGCATTGTTCGTCAGGCCTGAAAAAGTGAGTGAGACGACAACATAAATAAAAATCATAGCCTTCGCAAGTTAACGAATTACCTCCCCACGACGGGACATGACAAGCTGAAAAAAACAACAGAGGAAGCCATCATGTCTCATCCGGTTAGCGAAAAAAGTGCCCTTGTCGTCAGCGCCCACTCGGCCGATTTCGTCTGGCGCGCGGGCGGTGCGATAGCGCTGCATGCCCTGCAGGGCTATCAGGTCCATGTGGTCTGTTTATCCTTTGGCGAGCGCGGCGAGTCCGCCAAACTGTGGCGTAAAGGCAACATGACCGAGGAGGCGGTGAAGCAGGTGCGTCGCGAAGAGGCGCAGGCCGCCGCCGCGATCCTGGGCGCCAGCGTCGAATTCTTTGATATCGGCGACTATCCGCTGCGCGCCGATAAAGAGACGCTATTTCGTCTGGCGGATGTGTATCGCCGTATCCAGCCCCACTTTGTCCTGACGCACTCCCTGCACGATCCCTATAACTACGATCATCCGCTGGCCTCCCATCTGGCCCAGGAAGCACGGATTATCGCCCAGGCAGAAGGCTATCGCCCTGGCGAGAAAATTGTCTCTGCTCCCCCGGTTTACTGTTTCGAACCGCACCAGCCGGAGCAGTGCAACTGGAAACCCGATGTGTTGCTGGACATCACCGCCGTCTGGGAGAAAAAGTATCAGGCCATTCAGTGCATGCAGGGTCAGGAGCATCTGTGGGAATACTACACCCGCGTGGCGCTGCAGCGCGGGGTGCAGGCCAAGCGCAATATCGGCATCACGGCCGCGCGCGATATCGTTCACGGCGAAGCCTTCCAGAGCATCTTCCCCCGCGTAACGGAGAACCTGGCATGAACCTGTTAAATAAAAAAGGCCTTGTGATCCGCCACCTGCCGCGCCATGACGAGGCGGTTTTGCGCCGCTGTGAGGCGGCCGGGGTGGCGACGCTCCATGAAGCCTGGGATCGTCAGGGGCTGATGGGGCCGGCAATCCGTCCGATTCAGCAGGGCGTTAGCCGGGCGGGCAACGCGGTAACCGTGCTGGTGACGCCTGGCGACAACTGGATGTTTCATGTGGCGGTCGAGCAGTGCCGCGCCGGCGATATTCTGGTGGTGGCCCCGACCTCGCCGTGCGGCGATGGCTTCTTCGGCGATCTACTGGCGACGTCTCTCCAATCGCGCGGCGTGGTCGGGCTGGTGGGCGATATCGGCATTCGTGATTCGCAAACGTTGCGGGAAATGGGATTCGCCGTCTGGTCCCGTCAGGTTTATGCCCAGGGGACGGTGAAAGAGAGCCTCGGTTCGGTTAACGTCCCGGTGATATGCGCAGGTCAGCTTGTCCAGCCGGGCGATGTCGTAGTGGCCGACGACGATGGCGTCGTGGTGCTGCCTCACGCCCGGGTCCGTGATGTGCTCCATAAAGCGGAAGCCCGCATGAGCAATGAGCTTGCGAAACGTGAGCGGATGCGCCATGGCGAGTTGGGGCTGGATATTTACGCTATGCGTCCGCGTCTGGCGGAAAAGGGCCTGCGGTATTACGACCGCGCAGACGAGGTGGAGGAATAAATGGCGCAACGCGGAATCCCCTGTCTATGGATGCGCGGCGGCACCTCTAAAGCGGCCTGTTTTCTGGCCGACGATCTGCCTGCCGATCCGGTGCGACGTGATGCGGTGCTGCTGGCGGTGATGGGCTCGCCTGATCCCCGGCAAATTGACGGGATCGGCGGCGCCGATCCGCTGACCAGTAAAGTGGCGATTATCCGCCGCTCCGCACGGCCTGACGCCGATGTGGACTATCTGTTTGCCCAGGTGAACGTGGCGGCGGCTACCGTGGATTATGGCCAAAACTGCGGCAATATTCTCGCCGCCGTTGGCCCTTTCGCCATCGAGCGCGGTCTGGTTCGCTACGATGCGCCGCTCACTCGGGTGCGTATTTTTATGGAGAACACGGGGCAACTGGCGGTGGCAGAGATCCCCTGTGACGCCGACGGGGTCAACTACGTCGGCGAGAGCCGTATCGATGGCGTGCCGGGCAGCGCCAGCCCGATCCTGCTCCATTTTCTTGATGTCGCCGGCTCCAGCTGCGGGGCGCTGCTGCCGACCGGCCGGGTCCGTGACCGTTTTGACGGCGTCGAGGTGACCTGCATTGATAACGGAATGCCGGTGATCCTGCTGCGCGCGTGCGACCTCGGTTGCACCGGCTATGAGACGCGCGAACAGCTGGATAATGACGACGCGCTTAAACGTCGCCTGGAGTCGATTCGCCTGCAGGCCGGGCCGCTGATGCAGCTTGGCGACGTCAGCCAGCGCACGGTGCCCAAGATGACCCTGATCGCCGAGCCGCGACACGGCGGCGCCATCAGCAGCCGCACCTTTATCCCCCACCGCTGCCACGCGTCGATCGGCGTATTTGGCGCGGTGAGCGTGGCCAGCGCTTGTCTGCTCCCCGGCTCTG
>NZ_JAGRQY010000143.1:0-17753 GCF_018223905.1 Klebsiella sp. 28 | reverse complement strand
GCCCAATGCGGATGACGATTTACTGCGCCAGATTGCCTCTTATGGCCGCGGCTACACCTATCTGCTGTCGCGCGCCGGAGTGACGGGTGCGGAAAATCGCGCCGCGCTTCCGCTGCACCACCTGGTGGAGAAGCTGGCGGAATATCACGCCGCGCCGCCGCTGCAGGGCTTTGGTATCTCCGCGCCGGAGCAGGTGAGCGCCGCCATTGACGCCGGAGCCGCCGGGGCTATCTCCGGTTCCGCCATCGTCAAAATCATCGAACGCCACCTCGATGAGCCGCAGACCATGCTCGACGAGCTGAAAGCCTTCGTCCAGAGCCTGAAGGCAGCGACCAAAACCGCCTGACCATCAGCCGCCTGGCATCGCGCCAGGCGGCGATGATTTCTGCAAACTGTCGGCGTATTTGCGCGTTAAGCGAAACAGCGCCTGCACTTCATCTTCCGGCCACTGCGCCAGCACCTGATTCATTAACCGCCGCCGCGCTACCGCAATACTGTCGATCATCTGTTGTCCGCTGGCGCTAAGCGTCACTTCGCTGATCCGTCGATCATGACGGTTCGGTTGCTTACAGGCGAGTCCCTGGGCTTCCAGTTTTTTCACCTGGCGGCTGACGGTGGTGTAATCGCGCCCTAAATGATCCGCCAGCTCAACCACTCCCACCGGGCCATGGCGCCCTACTGCCACAAGCAGCGGAAACAGCATCTGTTCCAGCTGGATGCCGGCTGCCTGCAGGATCTGCTCATCGCGCAGCGGCTGGTTCATTACGCTGATGATATCCAGCAGCGCGCCGTGAAAGTCGGTAATGTCGTAGTCATTATGTGCATCTTGCATATATTAATTTTCCGCGTATAGTGCTGCAAAACAATATGTGTATTTTACACATAATTCCCGACAGGAGATAATTTATGAAAGCAGCCGTGGTTTTTGACCTCGCAGAAGGCCCGGTTTGTGCCGATTTTATCGACCCGCAGCCCGCGCCCGGCCAGACGCTCATTGACGTCCGCGCCGCCGCGATAAGCCATGTGGTTAAGGCCCGGGCATCCGGACGCCATTACAGCTTCGACGGCAATCTGCCCTTTGTGCCCGGTATCGATGGCGTCGGCACCACACCTCAGGGTCAGCGCGTCTACTTCGCCTTCCCCACCGCCCCCTTCGGCAGTATGGCGCAGCGGGCGCCGGTCGCCCTGCAGAATTGTCTGCCGCTGCCGGATGCGCTCGATGATATCCAGGCGGCGGCGATGGCCAACCCCGGTATGTCCGCGTGGGCATCGCTGGTGACACGCGCCCAGCTTCAGGCCGGCGAAACGGTGCTGATTAATGGCGCCACCGGCAGCGCCGGTCAGTTGGCGGTACAGATTGCCCGCTATCTGGGAGCGAAAAAAATCATTGCAACCGGACGGAATGCGCAGACGCTGGCGGCGCTGGACGCCGATGAGTGTATTAAGTTAACCGCTGATGATAAAACCTTGAGCGGGCAATTTTCAGCGGTCAGCGCCGCGCAGATCGATGTGGTCATCGATTACCTGTGGGGACATAGCGCGGAATTATTATTGCCGGCACTGGCGAAATATACCTCTGCCGGCAGTCCGGTGCGCTATGTGCAGGTGGGTTCCCTGGCTGGCGCCGATATCGCGTTAAATGGCGCAGTGCTGCGTTCCGCCCCGCTCCTGCTGATGGGCAGCGGGATCGGTAGCCTGTCGGTATCGCAACTGCTGGCGGCGACCGGTGAAATGCTGCAGGCGGCGGTGCCGGGGAAATTGACCATCGCCACCACCCCGCGGCCACTGCAGGAGATCGCGGCGGCCTGGCCGCAGGACGACAGCCAGAAGCGCACGGTTTTCACCCTCGGATAAAAAATCGCTTCCGCACAAAAGATGGGGTTGATATCTTAAATGAGAAATATTATCTTTCTCATTACTGAATAGTTGAGTAAATCACTCGGGTATTCAGTACGACATTGCTCACATTGCTTCCAGTATTTTTGCCCGCACTTGTGCGGGCTTTTTTTTACTCGCGACACACCTCACGCACCCGCTGCCGCAGCCAGCAGTGGCCCGGCGCCTGCTCCAGACGACATACGGCGCGGCATTGTTCTCCGTCACGCGGCGGGAGAACGCTCGCTGGTCGTCCCCCCAATAACGCGGTCGCGGAACAGTGCCTGCAGAGGGATCGGTGGGCCGCTTTTTTTCATTACACCAATTTCCAGAACGGCGTTCTCCTCGCTCAGAAGGAGGGCATCTTTTATGCCAAAAACCACGAAGCGCCGGGTTAGCCCTAGCGCCTGTCACCTCGCGGAGCGGCCTGTCACCGGCCTCTTCCAGCCGCTCTTTTGCTTCATCCCCGCCCTTTTCGTTCAAAATTTATGAACTATGTAAATCGCGATGAAGAAATATGTTTAAACGTCAACTTTTCTATGTAAATATTAAGGCAAATGATAACCATTCTTTTTATCATTTATAGAATCACACCGGGTCAGCGCAAGCCAGACGACGAATAACGTCGCTTTTGCGCGGTGTGATATGTGCTCATAACAAAAAATAAGCCTGCATTTATCATGGAAAAAAACGCCTCTCTGCCTTTCGGCAGTTTCAACTCATTGGCATTGTTTACAGGTCTGTGTCTGGGAGCCTCGCCGGCAGCAGGCATCGCAGCGGAAAATTCGGTCAAAAATAGTGAAGAGACGCTGGTAGTGGAAGCCGCTCCGCCTTCACTCTACTCCCCCGGCGCTTCCGCCGATCCCAAGTTCAATAAACCGCTGGTCGATACCACCCGCACCATCACCGTGATCCCGGAACAGGTGATTAAAGATCAGGGCGTCACCAACCTGACTGACGCCCTCAAAAACGTTCCCGGCGTGGGGGCGTTTTATGCCGGGGAGAATGGCAGCTCAACCACCGGGGATGCCATCTTTATGCGCGGCGTGGATACCTCTAACAGCATCTATGTGGACGGCATTCGCGACATCGGCAGCGTGACGCGCGATACCTTCAATACCCAGCAGGTGGAAGTCATCAAAGGGCCCGCCGGCACGGACTATGGCCGCAGCGCGCCCTCCGGCTCGATCAATATGATCAGCAAGCAGCCGCGCCTTGACTCCGGGATCGACGGCTCGGCCAGCATCGGCAGCGCCTGGTCGCGCCGGGGCACTCTCGACCTGAACCAGGCGTTTAGCGACAACGCTGCGTTCCGTCTGAACCTGATGGGGGAAAAAACCCATGACGCTGGTCGGGACCGCATTGAAAACGAACGCTATGGCATCGCACCGTCGCTGGCCTTCGGCCTTGATACCCCAACTCGTCTGTATCTGAACTATCTGCACGTCCGGCAGAACAACACCCCGGATGGCGGGATCCCTACCGTCGGCCTGCCGGGCTATTCGGCGCCTTCGCCGAAGTATGCCGCACTCAACTCCGCCGGGAAGGTCGATACCAGCAATTTCTATGGCACCGACTCCGATTACGATAAATCTACTACCGACAGCGGTACCCTGCGCTTCGAACACGATCTGACGGAGAATACCACCGTGCGCAATACCACCCGCTGGTCGCGAGTGAAACAGGAGTATCTTTTGACCGCGGTGATGGGCGGCGCGAACAATATCACCGCCCCCGATATCAATGACGTCAACACCTGGAGCTGGTCGCGTCTGGTTAATACCAAAGATGTCAGCAACCGCATTCTGACCAACCAGACCAATATCACCTCGACTTTCAATACTGGCTCGATAGGCCATGACGTCAGCGCCGGCGTGGAGTTTACCCGGGAAAACCAGACCAACTATGGCGTTAACGCCAGGACCGCGCCGGCGGTGAATCTCTACCATCCGGTGAGCAACCTGTCGATTGGCGGGCTGGACAGAAACGGGGCGAACGCCAACGGCCAGACCGATACCTTCGGGATTTATGCCTTCGATACGCTGACGCTGACCGAGCGGATTGAGATCAACGGCGGGCTGCGTCTCGACAATTACCATACCAAATATGACAGCGCCACCGCCTGCGGCGGCAGCGGACGCGGGGCTATCGCCTGCCCGCCCGGACAGTCGACCGGCAGCCCGGTCACCACTGTCGATACCGCTAAATCCGGCAATCTGGTTAACTGGAAAGCCGGGGCGCTGTACCGCTTAACCGAGCAGGGCAATGTCTACGTCAACTACGCCATCTCACAGCAGCCGCCGGGAGGCAGCAGCTTCGCCCTGGCCGCCAGCGGCAGCGGCAACAGCGCTAACCGGACCGACTTTAAGCCGCAGAAGGCGAAATCCAGCGAGCTGGGCACCAAGTGGCAAATCTTCGACAACCGTCTGCTGCTCAGCGCGGCGTTATTCCGCACCGATATTGAAAACGAAGTGGCCGCCAACGATGACGGAACCTGGTCGCAGTACGGCAAAAAGCGCGTGGAGGGGTATGAACTCTCCGCGACCGGAAACCTGACCCCGGACTGGACGATTATCGCCGGCTACACTCAGCAGCATGCGACAGTGACGGAGGGACAGAACGTAGCGCAGGATGGATCTTCCGCCCTGGCCTACACCCCGAAACATGCCTTTACGCTGTGGACGCAGTATCAGGCCACCAGCGATCTGTCCGTCGGCGGCGGTGTGCGCTATGTCGGAAGCCTGCGCCGGGGCAGCGATGGTGCAGTTGGTACCCCGGATCACACCGAGGGCTACTGGGTTGCCGACGCCAAACTGGGCTATCGGGTCAACAGCAACCTCGATCTGCAGCTCAATATGTATAACCTGTTTGATACCGATTACGTGGCCTCCATCAACAAGAGCGGCTATCGCTATCATCCGGGCGAACCCCGGACCTTTATGCTGACGGCGAACGTCCATTTCTGAGTCTGCGCGTGGGGCCGTTGCGCCCCACCTTTTAGAGAGAACACCGCGATGATGTATCACATTCCTGACGTGCTATCGACAGACCAGGTGGCGGAATTTACCCGGCAGCTGGCGCAGGCCGAGTGGGTCGACGGGCGGGTTACGGTGGGTAGCCAGGGGGCGGCCGTCAAACAGAACCAGCAGATCGATACCCGAACGCCGCTGTATGCCCGCCTGCAGGCCGCTGTGCTCGATATGCTGCGCGGCCATCCGCAGTTTTTTTCCGCCGCGCTGCCGCGGACGATTTCCGCGCCGTTGTTTAACCGCTATGGGCCAGGGGAGACCTATGGTTTTCACGTCGATGGCGCCGTTCGCCAGAACGGCGAGGCGGGCTGGATGCGCACTGATCTGTCAGCGACGCTGTTCCTTTGCGATCCGGAGAGCTATGAGGGTGGCGAACTGGTGATTGAAGACACCTATGGCCAACATCGGGTGAAGCTCCCGGCCGGGCATCTGGTGCTCTATCCCGCCAGCAGCCTGCACTGCGTCACCCCGGTCACCCGCGGCGTACGCCAGGCCTCTTTCCTGTGGATCCAGTCGATGGTCCGTGACGATAAGCAGCGTGCGATGCTTTACGACCTGGACCGCACCATCCAGTCTCTGAAGGCCCGCTTTGGCGACGGAGAAGAGGTCCTCTCCCTGCTCAACATGTATCACAATCTGCTGCGCCAGTGGACGGAAGTGTGATCCGCTGTTGATGACAGAGGCTTGCGGCAGACAGGTGTGACGAGACAATGAACTGGCCATCCGTTGGCCAGTTTACAGAAGAATTTAGAACCGATAGCCTGCGGAGAACATAAACACCCACGGATCCAGACGGGTGCTGACTTTCTGGTCCACGCCGCCGGCTTTGAATTTCACATCGGTATCGATATCCATGTACCACACCGACATATTCAGCAGCCAGTCGCGGTTAATCAGATAATCGAGGCCGACCTGCCCCGCCGCGCCCCAGGAGTCCTTCAGGCTCAGATCGGAAAGCCCGGCCGCCTTGCCGGTGTCGTTAAAGTCTTCATTAAAGAAGGTGGTGTAGTTGATACCGGCCCCCACGTACGGGCGCACCTTGCTTTGCGCATCGCCAAAGTACCACTGCGCCATCAGGGTGGGCGGCAGCTGATGGACGGTGGCGATAGTCCCGGTTGGCCCGGTGCCGACCTTATGGCGGAACGGCGTCGCGGCAAGCAACTCCACGCCAATGTTATCGGTCGCCATATAGGTAAAGGTTAAACCCAGCTGGGTATTGTTACTGACGTTGAAACTGCCAAGGCTGCCTAACACATTGTCAGAGCCCTCCGTCGGTCGGACGGTGGCGGTCCCGGCACGAATGAAAAACTCCCCCGCCTCATGCGCCCAGACGCTGCCGGTAGAAAGCGTGCCAAGAATCAATGCCGCCGCTGCTAACTTCTTCATATCCACTTCCTCATTATGGTTTTTCAGCGCGGCCAAATATACCTATAACGAGTTACGTTTGATCTGTTTTAGATCACACTAAGTCCTCAGATTTAACATTTATTGATCCAGATTAATTTTCGCTACCGATCGCAATGCCTTGAATTGTTCGCACATCAATTTTCACTTTTCGCCCAAAAATTTATTTCTGCCCCTCTTGCCGACGCTGAGGCGGCTGGATAAGTTAACTGCCGACAATCTGTGTTGATGCGTTTTTTTCAGGTGTAATTATGAGTGAAATCAACCCGTGCATGACGTGCGGTGCCTGTTGTGCGTATTTTCGAGTCTCTTTCTACTGGGCGGAAGCCGACGACGCGGGCGGCCTGGTGCCCTCCGCGCTGACCGAACCGCTGACCCCTTTCCTGCGCTGCATGAGCGGCACCAATCAGCGCCAGAGCCGCTGCGCGGCCCTGTCTGGCGATATCGGCGATGCCGTTCACTGCACTATTTATGAAAACCGGCCTTCGCCGTGTCGCGAATTCGCCATGTCCGGGGAAAATGGCGAGGAAAACGATGCCTGCAACCGGGCGCGGGCGCGCTACGGCCTGCCACCATTGCGGCCTCTTTACAAAGATATACCTGCCCTGACCGGCGCAGAGAGTGCTACGACGGAACGATTTGCGGTACAATCGCCGGCTAGTTAACACCTGCGACACTCAAGGAGAATGCATGTCTATCACGGCGAAGTCCGTCTACCGTGACACCGGGAATTTTTTTCGTAATCAGTTCATTACTATTTTACTGATTGCGCTGTTGTGCGCGTTTATTACGGTAGTACTTGGCCATGCCTTTTCACCCAGCGACGAGCAGCTGTCGATACTCAGCGAAGGCGATAACCTCGCCGGTAGCGCCGGGCTGTTCGAGCTGGTGCAGAACATGACGCCGGAGCAGCAGCAGGTTCTGCTGCGCGCCTCGGCGGCATCAACCTTCTCGGGTCTGGTAGGTAATGCGATCCTCGTCGGCGGCGTCCTGCTGCTGATCCAGCTGGTCTCCGCCGGTCATCGCGTTAGCGCCCTACGCGCCATCGGCGCCTCGGCGCCGGTGCTGCCCAAGCTGCTGCTGCTGATCCTGTTCACCACCTTCCTGGTGCAGATGGGGATGATGCTGGTGCTGGTGCCCGGCGTGCTGCTGGCCATCGTGCTGGCCTTTGCGCCGATCATGCTGGTACAGGACAAAATGGGCATCCTCGGCGCCATGCGCAGCAGCATGCGCCTGGCGTGGGCCAATCTGCGGCTGGTGGCGCCGGCTATTATCGGTTGGCTGGTGGCGAAAACCCTGCTGTTACTGTTTGCTTCCAGCTTTGCCGCCCTGACGCCAAACGTCGGCGCGGTAGTGATTAATACCATCAGCAACCTGATTTCCGCCCTGTTGCTGATCTATTTATTCCGCGTGTATATGCTTATCCGCAGCTAATTTTAACCAGGACCGGGGCCTTCCCCGGTCCGTCCTGAAAGACGGGATCGATGTATGAAGCAGTTTCTGGATTTTTTACCGCTGGTGGTCTTCTTTGCCTTTTATAAGCTTTACGATATCTACGCCGCCACCACGGCGCTGATTGTGGCGACCGCCGTCGTGCTGATCTACAGCTGGGTGCGCTACCGGAAAGTGGAAAAAATGGCGCTGATCACCTTCGTGCTGGTGGCCGTCTTCGGCGGGTTAACCATCTTCTTCCATAATGATGAGTTTATTAAATGGAAGGTGACGGTGATCTATGCCCTGTTCGCCGGCGCGCTGCTGTTCAGCCAGTGGGTGATGAAAAAGCCGCTGATCCAGCGCATGCTGGGTAAAGAGCTGAGCCTGCCGCAGCAGGTCTGGTCGCGACTTAACCTGGCCTGGGCGGTGTTCTTTATTCTCTGCGGGCTGGCCAATATCTATATCGCCTTCTGGCTGCCGCAGAATATCTGGGTTAACTTTAAGGTCTTTGGTTTAACCGCCCTCACGCTGGTCTTTACCTTGCTGAGCGGGATCTACATCTACCGTCATATGCCGCAGGACGACCACCACTAACCCCTCCGCCGGCGCGCCATCGCGCGCCGCGCTCGCCCCCTATAAGCTTACTGCACTGGCAAACATTCCCTGCAACCACACAACCTCAGCGCATACGCTGACAGCTTCCCGGCCACACTGTGTAGGCTCTCTTCACGATTTCTCTCAACTGCATAAAAAGTTGCGGTAATTGTGAGGATTTTATGGAGATTCATCTCGTTACATTGTAATGATAATTGTTATCATTAATATTCTCGATCTCATTTTGCATTGTTTTGAAAAGGATATTTACATGAGATCGCCGCAATATTCTGTGCCCACGACCCTGGCGCTGGTCATATCCAGTCTCCTCGCCCCTAACGCCTTTGCTGAAGAATCAGAACAAGATACCGAAACGATGATTGTGCGCAGTACGGCGGAAGAGGCGCTTAAGCAACAGCCCGGGGTGTCGATTATCACGGCTGAGGATATTGCTAAGCAGCCGCCGGTCAACGATCTCTCAGACATCATCCGTAAAATGCCCGGGGTGAACTTGACCGGCAACAGCGCCAGCGGCAGTCGGGGCAACAACCGCCAGATTGATATCCGCGGCATGGGGCCGGAGAACACCCTGATCCTGATAGATGGGGTACCGGTCACGTCACGTAACGCGGTTCGCTATAGCTGGCGCGGCGAACGCGATACCCGGGGCGACAGCAACTGGGTACCTGCCGAAATGGTCGAACGGATTGAAGTTCTCCGCGGTCCGGCAGCCGCGCGCTATGGTTCCGGCGCGGCGGGCGGAGTGGTCAATATCATTACCAAACGTCCGACCAACACCTGGCACGGTTCGCTGTCTTTCTTCACCAACCAGCCGGAAAACAACAAAGAAGGCACGACCAATCGCGCTAACTTCAATCTCAGCGGCCCACTGGCCGGCGAGGCGCTGACGATGCGCCTGTATGGCAATATCAATAAAACGGAACCCGACGCCTGGGATATTAACCATGCGCAAAACGGCTCTTACGCTGCGGGGCGCGAAGGGGTCCGCAATAAAGACATTAACGCGCTACTGTCATGGAAAATGACCCCGCAACAAATTCTCGATTTCAGCTACGCCTATAGCCGTCAGGGGAATATCTATGCTGGCGATACCCAGTACAGCAACGGCAATCTTAGCCCGAACGGGCTGGTGGACTCCCTGTACGGCCACGAAACTAATCGCCTCTATCGCCAGTCCTGGGGACTGACCTACAACGGTCTATGGGATTGGGGCCAGTCCAAAGCCGGTGTTTACTACGAGAAAACCAACAATACCCGCCTGCAGGAAGGCTCTACCGGCCGCGTCGAAGGCATGATCAACAGTGAAGATTATGCCACCAGCCGTCTGGAATCCTGGCGTACTACCTCGGAATTCAATGTGCCTTTCTTCTGGCTGGCGGACCAGACGCTGACGCTGGGAATGGAATGGAACCATGATCAGCTCGACGACCCGGCATCGATGCAGGCCACTAACAGCAACGGCGAGACTATCCCTGGGACCTCGGGCGACCCTACGCAACGCAGTACCAAAAACAGCGCCACCCTCACCGGTATCTATCTGGAAGATAATATCGAAGCCGTGCCCGGCACCAACCTGATCCCCGGCATTCGCTTCGATTATCATAATCAGTTTGGCAGTAACTGGAGCCCCAGCCTCAATCTGTCCCAGGAGCTCGGCGATATGTTCACGCTGAAGGCCGGTATCGCGCGCGTGTTTAAAGCGCCAAACCTCTATCAATCCAGTAAAGGATATTTGCTCTCCACCCGCGGCAACGGTTGTCCAAACACGATCGCTGAAGGCAGCTGCTACCTGCTGGGTAACCCTGACCTCGACCCGGAGATCAGTATCAACAAAGAGATCGGTATCGAATTTAACCTTAATGGTTACGCTGCCGGAGTCACCTGGTTTCGCAACGATTACAAAAACAAAATCGTCTCCGGAACAGAGGTACTGGGCTATACCTCCAGCGGCAATAATATTTTGCAATGGCAGAACGGCGGCAAAGCCGTGGTCGAGGGGCTGGAAGGAAATCTGCTGATCCCGGTGCTGAGAGATGTCCTCAGCTGGCGGACCAATGCCACCTGGATGCTCAAATCTGAAAGTAAAGAGACTGGCAACCCGCTGTCGGTTATCCCGAAATATACCGTTAACACGATGCTCGACTGGCAGGTAAACGACGCCCTGTCTGCGAATGTGAACTGGACGCTTTATGGCCGTCAGAAGCCGCGTCAGTATGCGGAGATCCGCAACGAAACCGGGACCCTTGCCACCACCGAGGTTGGCGCCTATTCCATCGTGGGTATTGGTACTCAGTATCAGCTAAACCGGGATATTCGCCTGAATGCCGGAATAAGTAATCTATTTGATAAACAACTGTATCGCGAAAATGCCGGCGCCTCGACCTACAATGAGCCTGGCCGCGCGTATTACGCCGGCGTTACCCTCTCCTTCTGAACCACCGCGCCCGCGCCAGCGGGCGTATTCCCCTATTCTCACTGCGCTATTTTCATAGTAGCATCCCGCTGATCGTCTTTGACCACAACAGAGTAGAGCATGACAACAACAGATCTCGCCCCAAAGGGCGAAATGGTTTTACGCACCCTGGCAATGCCGGCGGATACCAATGCCAACGGGGATATTTTTGGCGGCTGGCTGATGTCGCAGATGGATATTGGCGGCGCCATTATGGCCAAAGAGATCGCCCAGGGTCGCGTGGTGACCGTGCGGGTGGATGGGATGACCTTTTTACGCCCGGTCGCCGTTGGCGACGTGGTGTGCTGCTACGCCCGCTGCGTGAAGCGCGGCAACACCTCGGTGACAATTAACATCGAAGTGTGGGTGAAAAAAGTCTCTTCAGAACCGATTGGCCAGCGCTACAAGGCGACGGAAGCGCTGTTTATCTACGTTGCCGTTGATAATCAGGGAAAACCACGTCCTCTGCCAGCGGAATAAGAAGGTGCCCGGCTTGCCGGGCACCTGACTTACAGAAAGCCCAGCAGCGAAAAGAAGAAGTAACCGATGACAATCACGATCACCGGCAGCACGTACAGTGGGAAATACTGCACCAGGATCGTATGGCGCGGTACCACAATGCGTTCAGCGAGCTGCTCGCGGGTTAACCCATCTGCGCCTTTGGCCTGCTCGAGGATCAGCTGATCCTCAATCCCCTCGCGGAGAAATTTCGCCTGCCGCGCCATTCGCGCGCCGGAAGCCTGCAGGGCCATGCCGACGAACACCAGAATGAAGATGATCCAGAAACCGATGTTCAGGCTATGGTGAAAATCCGGCAGCGGCGAGTTGTACCAGAAAAAGTTCAGGAACGGCGTGTTAAAGCGCATCATCTCAATCATCACGTGCGCAAAATCCATCATTACCGCATCAATGCCGGGTTTCTTTTCACTGTGCTCATACATAAATTTGAGCACAGAAATCAGCGTCGACAGCACGGCGGGAATAAAGATAACCCATCCTAAAATGCGTTTGATAACCGCTATGCGTCCAGCTTGTTGGTACGTCATGAGTTCCCCTTGTTAAAGACGCGTTGGTGGTTCGCCTGCTGCCTGTTGCGTGGCGCTGGCTTCCCTCGCTCCCCCGAGTATGTCGGGTATAAGTCTATCTGCCACGGCGAATTTCGCCCAATAATGCGCGGTATGATATACCATGATTGCCGATTCGTTTATCTGATTACGCAACAGGAGAAGGACATATGTCAGCGAAGCGCCGCATTGAGGCCGCGATATTTGATATGGACGGGTTGCTGATTGACTCGGAGCCGCTCTGGGATCAGGCGGAGGTCGAGGTCATGGAGAGCCTGGGAGTGGATACCCGTCGCCGCGATGAACTGCCCGACCTGCTCGGTCTGCGAATCGACCTGGTGGTGGATCTGTGGTACGCGCAGCAGCCGTGGCACGGCGTAGACCGGGCGGAAGCTACCGCGCGCATTATTCGTCGCGCCATTGAGCTGGTGGAAGCCTCACGCCCGCTGCTGCCGGGCGTACGCGAGGCAGTGGCCCTGTGTAAAGCTCAGGGCTTAAAGGTGGGCCTGGCCTCGGCCTCGCCGCTGATGATGCTGGAGAAAGTGCTCGATATGTTTGAACTGCGCGACCAGTTTGATGCTCTCGCCTCCGCGGAGCATTTACCCTGGAGCAAACCGCACCCGCAGGTCTACCTCAACTGCGCCGCTGCCCTGGGAGTCGACCCGCAGCGCTGCGTCGCGCTGGAGGATTCGGTCAACGGCATGATCGCCAGCAAAGCCGCGCGCATGCGGTCTATCGTGGTGCCGGAAGCGGAGAACAGCCGCGACCCGCGCTTTGCGCTGGCGGACGTCAAGCTTCCGTCACTGCTGGCACTCACTGCTGAGAACTTGCTCGGCTAAGACCGCTGGCGGGTGCAACAATCGCTGTCACGCCGCCAGCAACAAAATCAAAACATTGTTTCATTTTAATTGTAATTTTGTTTTCCTCCCTCTATGCTGGTCACAGGTGGCGTCATCGTACGCCAGTAGATCAGCTGACAGAGGTGAATATGGTACTGAACGCCTTCGACCTGACGGGTAAGGTCGCCATCGTGACCGGTTGCGATACCGGCCTGGGACAGGGAATGACGCTGGGCCTGGCGCAGGCCGGGTGCGATATCGTCGGCATCAACCGTAAAATTCCCCATGATACGGCCGCCCAGGTGCTGGCGCTGGGCCGCCGCTTTCACGCCATTCAGGCGGATCTCAGCCAAGAGAATGATATGAGCGGTCTGGTCGACCAGGCGGTGGCGGCGATGGGTCGGGTCGATATTCTGGTCAACAACGCCGGAATTATACGCCGCCATGATGCCCTGACCTTCACGGAAAGCGACTGGGACGCGGTGATCGACCTGAATCTCAAAGCGGTTTTCTTTCTCAGCCAGGCGGTCGCCAGGCAGTTCATTCGCCAGGGGGAAGGCGGGAAAATCATTAACATCGCCTCGATGCTGTCGTTTCAGGGCGGGATCCGCGTCCCCTCCTATACCGCTTCGAAAAGCGGCGTGCTGGGTTTGACCCGTCTGCTGGCCAACGAATGGGCTGGCCAGGGTATCAACGTCAACGCCATAGCGCCCGGGTATATGGCCACCAACAACACCCAGGCGCTGCGCGAAGATGAAGAGCGTAACCAGGCGATCCTCGAGCGCATTCCCGCTGGTCGCTGGGGAGTGCCGAAAGACCTGCAGGGGCCGGTGGTGTTTCTCGCCTCATCAGCGGCCGACTATATTAACGGCTATACGCTGGCCGTCGATGGCGGATGGCTGGCGCGCTGAGAGTTTGTGACAAAGAGTTACACCGTCACCTCTTCCGTACACTGTATAAAAACCCTATACTGTATGAATCGACAGTTTAGGGTGTGTTATCATGACGGCGGAAGGCCATCTCTTCTTTTCAATCGCCTGCGCAGTATTTGCCAAAAACGCAGAGTTAACGCCGGTGCTGGCGCAGGGCGACTGGTGGCATATTGTGCCCTCGGCGGTATTGACCTGCCTGCTGCCGGACATCGATCACCCAAAGTCGTTTCTTGGCCAACGGCTGAGCTGGATCTCAAAGCCCGTGGCGCGGGCCTTTGGCCACCGCGGCTTCACCCACAGCCTGCTGGCCGTCTTTGGCGCGCTGACGCTGTTCTATCTGAAAGTGCCTGACAGCTGGATTGTCCCGGCAGACGCTCTCCAGGGCCTGGTGCTGGGCTATCTCAGCCACATTCTCGCCGATATGCTCACCCCCGCCGGTGTGCCGCTGCTGTGGCCCTGTCGCTGGCGCTTCCGGCTGCCGATCCTTGCGCCGCGCAAGGGCAATCAGCTCGAACGCGCCTTGTGTATGGCGCTGTTCGTCTATGCCGTCTGGATGCCGCAGACGCTGGCGGACAACAGCGCGATACGCTGGTCATCCGGGGTGATCAATTCCCTGCAGATCACCTTCAATCGCTTTATAAGTCACCAGAGTGGGCGATAAAGCGGCGGAAAACGCCATTTGGTTATAACCCATTCCATTTGAATATAAGTCCTTGATAACGCCTTCTGCTAACCTTGCCGTCATAAGAGCTGGTTATCCACCAGCCCAGGTTATAAAAATATCAGGAGAACGGGGATGAACTTTCCATTAATAGCGAACGTAGTCGTGTTCGCCGTATTACTGTTTGCGCTGGGGCAAACACGCCATAAACAGTGGAGCCTGGCCAGAAAAGTGCTGGTCGGTCTGGCGACTGGCGTGGTCTTTGGTCTGGCGCTGCAGCTAATCTACGGGTCTGACAGCCAGGTGCTGAAGGATTCCATCCAGTGGTTCAATATCGTCGGCAACGGTTACGTCCAGCTGCTGCAAATGATTGTTATGCCGCTGGTCTTCGCCTCCATCCTTAGCGCGGTGGCCCGCCTGCACAATGCCTCGCAGCTGGGGAAAATTAGCTTCCTGAGCATCGGTACTCTGTTGTTCACCACCCTGATCGCCGCCCTGGTTGGCGTGCTGGTGACCAATATGTTCGGCCTCACCGCCGAGGGTCTGGTCCAGGGCAGCGCGGAGACCGCCCGTCTGAACGCCATCCAGAGCAACTATGTGGGGAAAGTAGCGGATCTCAGCGTCCCGCAGCTGATCCTTTCCTTCGTGCCGAAGAACCCGTTTGCTGACCTGACCGGGGCTAACCCAACCTCCATCATCAGCATCGTCATTTTCTCGGCGTTCCTCGGCGTCGCAGCGCTTAAGTTGCTGAAAGAGGATGTGGAAAAAGGCCAGCGCGTGCTGACCGCGATCGATACCCTGCAGGGCTGGGTAATGAAGCTGGTTCGTCTGGTCATGCAGCTGACCCCTTACGGTGTGCTGGCCCTGATGACCAAAGTGGTTGCCGGGTCGAATTTGCAGGACATCATCAAGCTTGGCGGCTTCGTGGTAGCCTCGTACATTGCGCTGGGTATTATGTTTGTCGTCCACGGCCTGCTGCTGGCGATTAACGGCGTCAGCCCGCTGAAGTACTTCCGTAAAGTCTGGCCGGTGATCACCTTCGCCTTTACCAGCCGCTCCAGCGCCGCCTCCATTCCGCTGAACGTTGAGGCGCAAACCCGTCGTCTCGGCGTACCGGAGTCGATTGCCAGCTTCTCCGCCTCCTTTGGCGCCACCATCGGCCAGAACGGCTGCGCTGGTATCTATCCGGCAATGTTGGCGGTGATGGTTGCGCCGACCGTGGGCATCAACCCGCTGGATCCGATGTGGATTGCCACCCTCGTGGGCATCGTCACCGTCAGCTCGGCGGGCGTCGCCGGGGTGGGCGGCGGCGCGACCTTCGCCGCGCTGATCGTCCTGCCGGCGATGGGCCTGCCGGTGACCCTGGTAGCCCTGCTCATCTCCGTCGAACCGCTGATCGATATGGGGCGTACCGCGCTGAACGTTAACGGCTCAATGACCGCCGGGACGCTGACCAGCCAGTGGCTGCGCCAGACCGACAAGTCGATCTTCGATAGCGAGGAAGAAGCCGAACTGGCGCATCGCTAAACGGCAAGCACAAAAAAAACCGCTGATCATTCAGCGGTTTTTTTATTTCTGCAGCCGACTCAGGCTTCAATCTCACCTTCCTGACGCACCTGGTTAGCCCAGCGCTGCGCCGACTCCGGCACGCTGAATGCCGGTGAGCGACGGAAATGCTCCCCCATCAGCAGAAAAGCGACATACTTCCCGCGCAAAATCCAGACATCGCGAAAATGGTCCATTTTCACGGCATGTTCCGGGGGCGCAGGCTCCACGCGCGGCACGTAGCTAATGACAGGGCGATTTTGTTGGCGCAATGGTTTCATAACAAATGGATTCACTAAACATAGCGGGAAACAGAAACCTCTATCATAGCCGATTGTGGCCCCGTTCGTCGCCCCTTCGCCGCCGATGCGAATTTTAGGATAACTCCCTGCCCCCTCGCCGGGCGCAGACAGCGTAATGTTCTATAGTTAGAAGGGTTTTGGTCTATCAACGACCACTTTTAGCAATGAAAGCAGGAGACGAGTAATGTCTGATAAGCACCCGAACCCTCACCAACAGCAGGCACCGGTCCACGACAGCGAGGAAGCGCAGCCGGGTCTCGATTCGCTGGCGCCGGACGATCGGGAGTGGCGCCCCACGCCGAAACCTACCGCTCCGGGCGTCGAACCCACCGCCCCAGGCAGCCTGAAAGCGCCCGATACTCATAACAGCAAACTGGATTCCCTGGAGGCGCAACGCAAAGGGGGGGAAGATTTTCCGCTGACCACCAACCAGGGCGTGCGCATTGCTGACGATCAGAATTCGCTGCGCGCCGGTAGCCGCGGCCCAACGCTGCTGGAAGATTTTATCCTGCGGGAGAAGATCACCCACTTTGACCACGAGCGTATTCCGGAGCGTATCGTTCATGCCCGCGGCTCTGCCGCCCACGGCTACTTCCAGCCCTACAAAAGCCTGGCTGCGTTGACTAAAGCCGATTTTCTTTCGTCAGCCGATAAAATCACCCCGGTGTTTGTACGCTTTTCCACCGTGCAGGGCGGCGCGGGGTCGGCGGACACCGTCCGCGATATTCGCGGCTTCGCTACCAAGTTTTACACTGACGAAGGGATTTTTGACCTGGTGGGCAACAACACACCGGTCTTCTTCATCCAGGACGCGATGAAGTTCCCCGACTTTGTCCACGCCGTGAAGCCTGAACCCCACTGGGCCATCCCACAGGGGCAGAGCGCCCACGATACTTTCTGGGACTATGTTTCCCTGCAGCCGGAAACGCTGCACAACGTGATGTGGGCGATGTCGGATCGCGGCATCCCGCGCAGCTATCGCACCATGGAAGGCTTCGGGATCCATACCTTCCGTCTGATTAATGCCGAGGGCAAAGCCACCTTCGTTCGCTTTCACTGGAAACCGGTCGCCGGCAAGGCGTCGCTGGTGTGGGATGAAGCGCAGAAGCTGACCGGCCGCGACCCCGATTTTCATCGCCGCGATCTATGGGAGGCCATCGAAGCCGGGGACTACCCGGAATTTGAGCTTGGCCTGCAATTGATCCCCGAAGAGAATGAATTTGCTTTTGACTTCGACCTGCTCGATCCCACCAAGCTGATCCCCGAGGCGCTGGTGCCGGTGCAGCGGGTTGGCAGAATGGTCCTCAACCGCAACCCGGATAACTTCTTTGCCGAAAATGAACAGGCGGCCTTCCATCCCGGACATATCGTCCCGGGCATTGATTTCAGCAACGATCCGCTGCTGCAGGGGCGTCTCTTCTCTTACACCGATACGCAAATTAGCCGCCTGGGTGGGCCGAACTTCCATGAAATCCCCATCAACCGTCCGACCTGCCCGTATCATAATTTCCAGCGTGACGGGATGCACCGGATGGACATTGACACCAATCCGGCCAACTACGAGCCCAACTCGATTAACGACAACTGGCCGCGCGAGACGC
>NZ_JAGRQY010000142.1:0-6827 GCF_018223905.1 Klebsiella sp. 28 | reverse complement strand
GCCAGGCCCCGCAGCAGCAGAGCGCCGTGCTGGAGCTGGCGCAGCGGATTGTTCAGCGCTATCCGCTGCTGGCGTTACAGCTTGGCAAGTGCGTGGTGGAGATTAAACCCCGCGGCGTCAACAAAGGGGAGGCGATTACCGCGTTCATGCAGGAGGCGCCATTCGCCGGCCGCGAACCGGTTTTTGTCGGTGATGATTTGACCGACGAGGCGGGATTCAGCGTCGTTAATCAACTGCAGGGAATGTCGGTAAAAGTTGGCGCCGGGGAAACTCAGGCGCATTGGCGGTTGGCGGATGCCGCCGCTGTAAGGACGTGGTTGCAACATCTGGCGTATGACGCGCAAACCGAAAGGAGGGATGACCATGAGTCGTTTAGTCGTAGTCTCTAACCGTATCGCCTTACCGGACGATAAAAAATCGAGCGCTGGCGGTCTGGCCGTCGGCATCCTGGGGGCACTGAGAGCGGCGGGGGGTCTGTGGTTTGGCTGGAGCGGCGAGATTGGCGATGACCAGCAGCCGCTCAAGCAGGTCTCCCGCGGGAATATTTCATGGGCGTCGTTCAACCTTAATGAACGGGACCATGATGAATACTACAACCAGTTCTCTAACGCCGTGCTGTGGCCGGCTTTCCACTATCGCCTTGATCTGGTCAGCTTTCAGCGCGAAGCCTGGGAGGGATATCTGCGGGTTAACGCCATGCTGGCGGACAAGCTTCTGCCGCTGATTGAGCCAGACGATACGCTGTGGATCCATGATTACCATCTTCTGCCCTTCGCCAGCGAGCTGCGCAAGCGCGGGGTGAACAATCGCATCGGGTTTTTCTTACATATTCCGTTCCCGACGCCGGAGATTTTTAACGCTCTGCCGCCGCACGCTGAGCTGCTGGAGCAACTGTGCGATTACGATCTGCTGGGCTTCCAGACCGAAAGCGACAGAACCGCTTTTCTCGACAGCATTGCTATGCAGACTCGCCTATCCGACCTCGGCGATAAACGCTATCAGGCATGGGGTAAGGCGTTCAGTACCGAGGTTTATCCGATAGGGATCGATCCGGACGAAATTACGCGCAACGCTAAAGGTCCGCTGCCGCCGAAGCTGGCCCAGCTGAAGAACGAGCTGAAAAATGTGAAGAATATCTTCTCCGTGGAGCGTCTTGACTATTCGAAAGGGTTGCCGGAGCGATTCCTCGCCTACGAGACGCTGCTCGAGAAGTACCCTCAGCACCACGGCAAAATCCGTTATACCCAGATCGCGCCGACCTCCCGCGGCGATGTGCAGGCCTATCAGGATATCCGCCACCAGCTGGAAACCGCAGCCGGACGCATCAACGGACAGTTTGGTCAGCTTGGCTGGACACCGCTCTACTATCTGAACCAGCATTTTGATCGTAAGCTGCTGATGAAGGTCTTCCGCTATTCTGACGTCGGGCTGGTGACGCCGCTTCGCGATGGTATGAACCTGGTGGCGAAGGAGTACGTCGCGGCGCAGGATCCGGATAACCCTGGCGTACTGGTCCTGTCGCAGTTTGCCGGGGCGGCGCAGGAGCTGACCAGCGCCCTGATCGTCAATCCTTACGATCGCGACGAGGTTGCCGCCGCGCTGGATCGCGCGCTCAGCATGCCGCTGGCGGAACGTATCGCCCGTCATTCAGCGATGCTGGACGTGATCAGAGAAAATGATATTCATAACTGGCAGGCGCGCTTTGTCGAGGATCTGCAGCATATTTCACCGCGCAGCGAGGAGAGCCGTCTGCGGGGGAAGATAGCCACCTTCCCTAAACTGGCCTAGTTCAGGAAAAGGGCTAACCGGCGTTAGCCCTTTTCAAGGGAAACCAACAGCACATCAACGCCGCAGCTGCCGACGATACTTTTCGCCGAGCAGGTGGCGCGTGAGAAGAGGGAATGGTTGTGATTGCCACAGATCACCAGATCAACACGGTGCGACCGGCAGAAGTCCTTAATATGATGGCCTAGCTCGCCGCAGGCGATGGTCATTCTTTCTATTGGGTAGTCCGCGTGGCGAGCCAGCTCATTGAGAAACTCCCGCGTCTCTTCCTGCATCACTTCACGCAGATTTTCCATCATCGGTGCGGCGAACTGGTTATACAGCTCCGGATCCGTAGCGAGAGTGATTAAGCTCACTTTCGCGTTAACGGGGCGGGCTATCGACACCGCTTTTTTAATTAATACCTGACTCTCCGGCGTTGGCGCGACGGCAACCAGCAGATGGGTATAAGGCATCTGGCCTCCTTGAGATACGCGGAATAACCCTTTCTTCCATTCTTTACTCCTGTTTCCTCGACTGCGCAAGGGCCGATCCCGGGATTTGCGAGCCTGTTCGTCAGTCGGCGACCTTCCAGCCAGATCACATCAATGAACCTGCCTTTTGATTAAAAAGAAATACTGTTTTATAAATGAGTGAAGTGGCGACGTCATCTCTTTGTCATTTTGCCACCGGCGACTGTTCCGTGGCAAAAGTACAAAGGTAACCTCCTTTCACAGCTTTTAGTGTAGCCAGGTACCCACTCCCTTCCGGTGGCAAATCCGGAACGATTGTCGGCGTTCTTTTAAAAAAAAGACACAGGATCACGGCGATGAAAACACGAAAAATTGGACTGGCTAACTATCTGGCCTACGGCGCGGGCGATTTTCTCGGCGCCGGCACGACGGCGTTAACCGCCGCATGGCTGCTCTACTTTTACACGACCTTTTGCGGACTGACCCCGATTGAGGCCACGCTTATTTTTGCTGCCGCCCGCGTGCTGGACGCGGTGGTAAGCCCGCTGATGGGCTTTCTCACCGATAACTTTGGCACCACCTGGCTTGGTAAGCGCTTCGGCCGCAGAAAATTCTTTATTCTGCTCGGCATCCCCTGCGTATTCAGCTATTCAGCGATGTGGGTCGGCGAGATGGGCTTCTGGTACTACCTGGCGACCTATCTGCTGTTTGATATGGTCTATACCATGATTTTGGTGCCCTATGAGACGCTGGTGCCGGAGATGACCGATGACTTTAAACAGAAAACCAAATTCTCCGGCGCGCGCATTTCGATGGCGCAGATGTCGGCGATTTTAGCCTCCTTCCTGCCGGGGATCCTTCTCTCCTGGCTCGGCAAAGATAATGCCAGCTCGTTCTTCTATGCCAGTCTGGTGTTCTCGGTGCTGTGCGCGGTGATGCTGACTCTGGTCTGGTGTTTCACCTGGGAACGACCGCGGGAGGCGTGGTCGGAAGCGGCCCTGCGGGCGGAAGCGGAAAAACAAAACTTAACCCTTGCTCAGAGCCTCAATCGCCTGGTGATTGAGCTGAGTTCTACGCTGCGGATAAAAATTTTCCGCCAGCACCTCGGCATGTATCTGGGGGGCTATATCGCCCAGGACGTCTTCAATGCCGTGTTTACCTATTACGTGGTCTTTGTTCTGATGCAGGAAGCCGCCGTCGCCTCGAACCTGCTGGGGACGATGGCCATCTTCCAGTTTATTGCAGTAATCGCCATGATCCCGCTGTGCATTCGTTTTGGCCCCGCGCCGTCGTACCGCATGGTGGTGGTCCTGTTTGGCCTGAGCTCACTCTCCTACGCGCTGCTCTATTACGCCGGACTGAGCGACGTCTATTCCTTATTGCTGCTCATCTCTGCTGTCGCCGGACTGGGACGCGGCGGGATAAATTACGTACCGTGGAATACCTACACCTATATTGCCGACGTCGACGAAGCGATCACCGGCCAGCGCCGGGAGGGGATTTTTGCCGGCATCATGACCCTGACCCGCAAAGCCTCGCAGGCGGGGGCGGTGATGCTGGTGGGGATCATTATGCAGTTGTCGGGGTTTGTTTCCGGGCAAAAAATACAGCCTGAAGGGGTCAGCCATACCATTCTGCTGATCCTCAGCGTCGGCACTCTGGTGGTGTTAGCCTGCGGCTTCCTCGTCTCGCTGCGCTTCAAGCTCAACCTGCACACCCACAGCGTCCTGCGCAGCGAGACCCTCAGAATGCGCGAGCTCGGCTACGCGCAGTCGGAACAGACCAGTGCGGAACACCGTGCGGTGGTCGAGCTGCTGGCGGGGATGCCTTACGACTGTCTGTGGGGCAATAACAATATTGGCTATCTGAATCGTCATAAACCTGCTGCCCCGGCGCTCATTAAGGGCGGCGCTTTGAATTCGACATATACCCGAGGTTAACAACATGAAAGTTTGGCCGGTCAAACATAGCCCATTACTGCGTCAGCCTGAGCGTTTTATCGCCCGCAGCGAACTGCAGGCGCTGATCCGCAACGTGACGCAAAACCTGGTGAATATTAAGGATGAGAGCGGGCAATTTTTACTACGCCTGGATGACGGGCGCGTGATCGATACCAAAGGCTGGGCCGGATGGGAGTGGACCCACGGCGTTGGGCTGTACGGCATCTATCAGTATTACCAGCAAACCGGCGATATCGAGATGCGTGATATCATCGATCGCTGGTTTGCCGACCGCTTCGCCGAGGGGGCAACGACCAAAAACGTCAATACTATGGCCCCGTTTCTGACCCTGGCTTACCGCTTTGAAGAGACCGGCCGTATGGCGTATCTGCCGTGGCTGGAGAGCTGGGCGGAGTGGGCGATGCACGAGATGCCGCGCACCGAGCAGGGCGGTATGCAGCACATGACTCTGGCGGAGGAGAACCATCAGCAAATGTGGGATGACACGCTGATGATGACCGTGTTGCCGTTAGCCAAAATTGGCAAGCTGCTTAACCGCCCCCAGTATGTGGAGGAGGCAACCTACCAGTTCCTGCTCCATGTGCAGAACCTGATGGACCGGGAGACCGGGCTGTGGTTTCACGGCTGGAACTATGAGGGGCGGCATAACTTTGCCCGGGCGCGTTGGGCGCGGGGCAACAGCTGGCTCACCATGGTGATCCCGGATTTTCTGGAACTGGTGGATCTCCCCGAGGGGAATGCGGTACGGCGCTATCTGATTACAGTCCTCGACGCACAGATTGCCGCCTTGGCAAAATGCCAGGACGACAGCGGCCTGTGGCATACCTTGCTGGACGACCCGCACTCTTATCTTGAGGCCTCGGCGACCGCCGGCTTTGCCTACGGGATTCTCAAAGCGGTGCGCAAGCGTTACGTCGGGCAGCACTACGCCGGGGTGGCTGAAAAAGCGATTCGCGGGATTGTGCAGAATATTTCGCCGCAGGGGGAGCTGCTGCAGACCTCATTTGGCACCGGGATGGGGTCAGACCTCGACTTTTATCGCCAGATCCCGCTTACCTCGATGCCCTACGGTCAGGCGATGGCGATCCTTTGTCTGACGGAGTATCTACGCAAGTACTTCTGAGCAGGGCGCCCCGCTGGCGAGGCGCCGAATAAAACTAACCCGGCTTTCGCCGGGTTGCTTGTTACATACGCTCGACGGTTTCGATACCGAGGGTATCGAGACCCAGCTTGAGGGTTTTCGCCGTGAGCAGCGCCAGCTTCAGACGGCTGTTGCGGGTCTCTTCGCTTTCCGCGCTGAGGATCGGGCAGTGCTCGTAGAAGCCGGAGAACAGGCCCGCCAGATCGTAGAGGTAGGCGCACATCACGTGCGGCGTCCCTTCGCGAGCGACCACGGAGAGGGTCTCTTCAAACTGCAGCAGACGCGCGGCCAGCTGAGCTTCGCGATCTTCGGCGATGACCACCGGCGCGTCGATCATCGCGTTTTCGTCGATGCCGGCTTTGCGGAACACGGAGAGCACGCGGGTATAGGCATACTGCATATACGGCGCGGTGTTGCCTTCGAACGCCAGCATATTATCCCAGTCGAAGACGTAGTCGGTGGTGCGGTTTTTCGACAGGTCGGCATATTTAACCGCGCCGATACCCACCACTTTCGCCAGATTTTCCAGCTCGTCAGCCGACATATCCGGGTTCTTCTCGGCCACCAGGCGACGGGCGCGCTCCAGCGCTTCGTCCAGCAGATCCGCCAGCTTCACGGTACCGCCGGCGCGGGTTTTAAACGGCTTGCCGTCTTTCCCCAGCATCATACCGAACATATGGTGCTCCAGCGGCACGGAGTCCGGCACGTAGCCTGCCTTGCGCACGATGGTCCACGCCTGCATCAGGTGCTGGTGCTGACGAGAGTCGATGTAGTAGAGCACGCGGTCGGCGTGCAGCGTTTCATAGCGATACTTCGCACAGGCGATATCGGTGGTGGTATAGAGGTAGCCGCCATCCTTTTTCTGGATGATGACGCCCATCGGTTCGCCTTCCTTGTTTTTGTACTCATCAAGGAAGACCACGGTGGCGCCTTCGCTCTCAACCGCCAGCCCTTTGGCTTTCAGATCGGCGACGATCCCCGGCAGCATCGGGTTGTACAGGCTCTCACCCATCACGTCATCGCGGGTCAGGGTGACGTTCAGGCGATCGTAGGTGATCTGGTTCTGCGACATGGTGATGTCGACCAGCTTACGCCACATCTGCAGGAAGTACTCATCACCGCCCTGCAGCTTAACCACGTAGCTGCGCGCGCGCTCGGCGAAGGCTTCGTCTTCGTCATAGTGCTTTTTCGCTTCGCGATAGAAACCTTCGAGGTCGGCCAGGGCCATTTCGCCGGCGTTTTCCTGCTGCTGTTTTTCCAGATACGCGATCAGCATCCCGAACTGGGTGCCCCAGTCGCCGACGTGGTTGGCGCGGATCACCTTATGACCCAGGAACTCCAGGGTACGGACTGAAGCATCGCCAATGATGGTCGAACGCAGATGGCCGACGTGCATCTCTTTCGCTACGTTGGGTGCCGAGTAGTCGACGACGATAGTCTGCGCCTGCGGTTTCGTGACGCCCAGGCGCTCAGACTGCAGCGCGCGGT
>NZ_JAGRQY010000141.1:0-10767 GCF_018223905.1 Klebsiella sp. 28 | reverse complement strand
CGCTATAACGCCCTGGCCGCGTCGAGCGCGATTTCCGCACAGATCCGCGATAACGCCTCCGCCGATTATCGCCGGGCGCACGCCGAGCAGGAGAAGGCCAAAGCGGATAAAACCGTGGCCGAACGTCAGCTGGCGGTGCTGGATGCTCGCCAGCAGCAAATCCTGGCTGCCCTGGCGCAGGCCCAGGCTAACCTCGAGATGGCCAGGCTGAACCTCAGCTATACCGACATTCGCGCGCCGTTCGATGGGGTGATTGGCAACCGCCGCGCGTGGTCCGGCTCCTTCGTCAGCAGCGGTACGCAGCTGCTCTCCCTGGTACCCGCGCACGGCCTGTGGATTGACGCTAACTTCAAGGAAAACCAGCTGGCGCATATGCGTGCCGGCCAGCCGGTGACCATCGTCGCCGATGTGCTGCCGAACCATACCTTTAAGGGGCATGTCGCCAGCCTGGCGCCGGCGACCGGCTCACGCTTCAGCATTCTGCCGGCGGAGAACGCGACCGGGAATTTCACTAAAATCGTGCAGCGGGTGCCGGTCCGCATTGCGCTGGAAGGTGACGGGGCAAAGCTTGACGTCCTGCGCCCGGGACTGTCGGTTATCGTCACCGTGAACGAAAAGAGCCCTCGATGAGCACCGTTCAGGCGCTGTCCGCCCCGCAGGGTCTGTCGATGCCGACGGCGAAGAAGATCTTCGCCTTCGCCAGCATGTGCGTGGGGATGTTTATTGCCCTTATCGACATCCAGATCGTCTCCGCCTCGCTGCGGGATATTGGCGGCGGCCTGTCGGCGGGCGACGATGAAACCGTCTGGGTACAAACCAGCTACCTGATCGCCGAGATCATTATTATCCCACTTTCCGGCTGGCTGGCCCGGGTCATGTCGACCCGCTGGCTGTTTGCCGCTTCCGCGGCGGGCTTCACGCTGATGAGCCTGCTGTGCGGCTGGGCGTGGAACATCCAGAGTATGATCGCCTTCCGCGCCCTGCAGGGACTGGCGGGCGGGTCGATGATCCCCCTGGTGTTCACCACCGCTTTCGCCTTTTTTCAGGGCAAACAGCGAGTCATCGCCGCGGCGACGATCGGCGGCCTGGCCTCCCTCGCCCCTACGCTGGGTCCAACGGTGGGCGGCTGGATCACCGAAAACTACAACTGGCACTGGCTGTTCTTTATCAACGTTGTTCCGGGGATTTACATCGCGGTGGCAGTGCCGCTGCTGGTAAAAGTAGACAGCGCCGACCCCACTCTGCTGCGCGGCGCCGACTATCTCAGTATTCTGCTGCTGGCCTTGTCCCTCGGCTGCCTGGAATATACCCTCGAAGAAGGTCCGCGCTGGGGCTGGTTTGATGACGCGACCCTGACGACCACCGCCTGGGTCGCCCTGCTCTGCGGCGTGGCCTTTGTTATCCGCACCCTGCGCCATCCGCAGCCGGTGATGGATCTCCGCGCCCTGCAGGATCGAACCTTCAGCCTCGGCTGCTATTTCTCGTTTATGGCCGGCGTCGGCATCTTCGCCACCATCTATTTAACCCCGCTGTATCTGGGGAGCGTGCGCGGTTTCAGTGCGCTGGAGATCGGCCTGGCGGTATTTTCCACCGGTCTGTTCCAGGTCATGTCTATTCCGTTTTATTCGTGGCTCGCCAACCGCGTCGATCTGCGCTGGCTGCTGATGGCCGGGCTGATCGGCTTTGCGGTGTCAATGTACAGCTTTGTTCCGATCACTCACGACTGGGGGGCGGACCAGTTGCTGCTCCCGCAGGCCTTTCGCGGACTGGCGCAGCAGTTTGCCGTCGCGCCAACGGTGACCCTGACGCTGGGCAGCCTGCCGCCCGCGCGCCTGAAGCTGGCCTCCGGGCTGTTTAATCTGATGCGCAACCTCGGGGGCGCCATCGGCATCGCCCTGTGCGGCACGGTGCTTAACGACAGAACCAATCTGCACTATAGCCGCCTGGCGGACCATCTGAATAACGCCAACCTGGCAATGAGCGATTTTGTTCAGCGCAGCGCGGCAAACTTCACCGTCCAGGGGATCTCGCCGGATGCCGCGCAGACGGCGGCGCTGAAAAATCTTTCCGCGCTGGCGCTACGGGAGGCGCGAACCCAGGCATTTTCCGATGCTTTCTACCTCATCATGATGGGTTTTTTACTTGCCGCGCTGCTGGTTCCCTTGATGAAAAAGCCGCCGGCACACTGATACTACAGGAGAGTTAACTATGGGCGTTTCCGTTAAACGCATTGTCGTCACCGGGATGGGGATTGTCAGCCCGCTGGGCTGCGGCGTACAGCACGTCTGGCAGTCGCTGCTGGCAGGAAAGTCAGGGATCACCCGACTCAGCGAGCAGCTGGTCGCGGATATTCCCTGCAAAGTGGCCGGCCAGGTGCCGTCCATTGACAGCGATCCGCTGCACGGCTTCGACCCGCTGGCGACCATCCCGGCGAAAGAGCGCAAAAAGATGGATCGCTTTATTGAGTTTGCGCTGGTCGCCGCCCGCGAAGCGCTGGCCCAGGCCGGTTGGTCGCCAGCATCCGAGGCCGAACAGGAACGCACTGCCACGGTGATCGCCACCGGGATCGGCGGGTTCAGCGAGATCGCCAATGCGGTACATACCACCGATGAACGCGGGCCGCGTCGTCTCTCGCCGTTCACTATCCCCTCTTTTCTGGCCAACCTGGCCGCCGGGCATGTGTCTATCGCCCACGGCTTCCGGGGCCCCATCGGCGCGCCGGTCACCGCCTGCGCAGCGGGTGCCCAGGCCATCGGCGATGCAGCGCGGATGATCCGCAGCGGCGAGGCGGATATCGCCCTCTGCGGCGGCGCGGAAGCGGCAATTCATCGCGTTAGCCTGGCCGGGTTTGCCGCGGCAAGGGCGCTGTCCAGCGCCTACAGCGACCAGCCGGAAAGCGCTTCCCGCCCCTTTGACCGTGACCGCGATGGTTTTGTGATGGGAGAAGGCGCCGGGCTTATCGTGATCGAGTCGCTGGAGCACGCGCTGGCGCGCGGCGCCACGCCGCTGGCCGAGCTGGTCGGCTACGGCACCAGCGCAGATGCTTATCACCTGACCGCGGGCCCGGAAGACGGGAACGGCGCACGTCGGGCCATGGAGACCGCAATTCGCCAGGCCGGGGTGACCGTCGACGAGATTGACCATATCAATGCCCACGCCACCTCGACGCAGGTCGGTGATAAAGGTGAGCTGGCGGCGATTAAAACGCTGTTTGGCGCGCATCCGGTCGCCATTACCTCGACGAAATCCGCCACCGGCCATCTGTTAGGCGCGGCCGGCGGGATCGAGGCCATCTTCACCATTCAGGCGCTGCGTGACCAGGTGGTGCCGCCGACGCTGAACCTGCATCACCCCGATGAAGACGCGGCAGGCATGAACCTGGTGGCGCTACAGGCCCGCCCGCAGAAGATGCGTTATGCGCTGTCGAACGGTTTTGGCTTTGGCGGCGTTAACGCCAGCCTGCTGCTGAAACGCTGGCAATAATCGTCAGCTCCCCTGCGGTACTGGCCGACGGGGGATTTCTACCGTTGCGGCTTTTGCCCAGCTGCTGGAGTAAATCAAGTACAGCGCGATACCCGTGGAGACAATGGCGCCGATTCGGCTCATCGAGAATGGAATCGACGCATTGTCCAACCAGCCGAAGTTATCGATCAAGGTCAGTTTTGAGCGAAGAACGGACCACACTATCTAAAGAATGATATCGCCTATTATGTTGGGACCGCTCATGTTAAAAAAGGGATAGCTTTTCTTTTCATTGACGATAACGAAGGAATTTTCATGGTTGAGGTTGAGGAAATAAAAAAGAAATATCCCGGCGCAGATGCCTGGCAAATGGGTGACAGTCCGGAACTGGCTAACGAGCTGGCTGACCTGATCAAAAAAGGGATCAAAACGGCCTCTTGCGGATCTTTTGCCTCTTACCAGCAGGAAGAATCCGCCCCGAGAATCGGGAGTTATAACATTATTCTTGATGGTCAGAATGTTCCAGTTTGCGTGATCAGACTGATTTCGATGCAGCTGGTTCGTTTTTGTGATGTCACTGAAGCGTTCGCCCGCAAAGAAGGTGAAGGCGATTTAAGCCTTGAATACTGGAAGAAAGAGCATCAGAGATTTTTCAGCTCTGAAGGTCATTTTTCTGAAGATATGGAGTTGATCGCAGAAGAATTTGAAGTGGTTGAGGTGCTGTAAGGCAAGGTCAACGGGCTGACGTTTTATCACTGGCCACTCATAACACTGTTCGCTTCTGGCGCGGAGCGGACAAGCTGTCGAGCTAAAGGTCCGCATTGAGCAAGGAGCTGACGTGCCAGCTATAATTGGTAATAAAATGAGAGTAGAACTATTCTGATTTGTTTAAAAAAACATTTTTACATCCAAGGGCAAAATATTTTTTATGCTATCTTACATGCTCTCTCAATATGCCAGGCTACCTGTGCCTGAAGTTACTCTACGTTCATGGTTAAAACAATGGTTGTCAGAGCAGGAATCGAGGTGTACAGACAGAAGTTTCTCGGCGGGATTTCCCTGGAGAGAAACTGGATTATGTCAGGAATATTTTTTACAACGAAAACTCAAAATTGATGGAAAGCAATTTCTTACTGGCCCCCGTTATCAGGGCGGAAATATTAACAAACCTTTTATTGATATTGTAGGTATGGATTCTGACCTAAATCATACTGCATTAGAACTCATTAGTAAGGAATGGTCACAACTCAGAGCTCAGTATGTCCGCATTCTTGTACCCGGCCAGTCCTTCCTGCAGGGTATTCCCGACCAGTATATATATGCCACGTCTTTTTCTGAACCCCCTGAATTCAATGATAAATCTCTTACTTTGCAAGTGGCGACATACGAAGATTTTGACTGGTGTTGTCAGGCCCTGGGTGATGCCTATAAGCATACATGGCAGACAGTTCGCGAACTATCTGCAAGCAATTTGGTAGCAGTTGATGACGAAGAGTTGTGTGACCATATTTCAGAGAGAGAAGTATATATTATCTATGAAAACGATGTTCGCGCCGGGTTGCTAATATGCCAGAAAGGAAACATCGCTTTTCTGAGAGGATATCGTATTACTGACAAAGTAATACTTCCTGCTTTTCGTGGTCGATCATTGTCGGCCCGAGCGCAACGCCTGCTGTACCGATTATTAACTCATTCCGATTCGGAACTATCTTTGTATATGGGCACAATTATTCCGCAGAATATCCCCTCGATGAAAACTGCAGAAAGAGCGGGACGAACTTGCATCCTAAGTTATCAATTTCTACCCATCTGCAGAACCCACGATTAACAGCAATGCTAATTTATCTTCAGCCTACACAGGGGACGTGCAGGGCCCGGGAGTACTCCCCTGGACGCATTAATGGGCAGGATGTGATTGTTGCGCAGGCTATCATATGGCGTGAGGTACAGCAGAATCAGGCTTCGTAGCAATGAGGGGCTCACAGCGTCCGGAATCCACCCGGTGCCGTAAATCACCGTAAGGTCTGTCATAAGGTAATTTCATCACGCATCGCGACACCTTTTTTCTTCATGCAGGCCTTCTCTTTCACGGTTTGTCAGAACTGTGGACCGCAGTAATCTCCACTCCGTGCTTTAATCAATGAGAGTGTGTCGGGTGCAAATTAAACTACCTTTCTCAACAGCAAAGGCGGGATACACCTACCCTCGCAGGGTTTCTGCGTCTGGTAATATGCCCATGACAGTCTCAAAGACCGCTTTGAGGGTTTCCCGGTTTAAGGCACAAAATCGCGTGGCGTTGCCCCCAAAATGCAGCGAAAAGCAGCGGTAAAGGCCGCCGGGCATGAGAAACCAAGCTGGTAAGCGACCTGTTTGATTGGAACACCGTTCGCGAGAAGATCCAACGAAGCGCAAATTCTGGCTCTCTGCTTCCATGTTCTAAAACTAAAGCCTGTATCCTTCATAAACAATCGGGAAAAGGTCCGTTCCGACATGGCCGACATAAAAGCCAGCTCGCTCAGCGATGCTTCCCAGCGCTGATTGACCAGTAGCGATCTGGCAGCGCTGAATAATCGCTCATCATTCGGCATGGGAAGCGCCATCGTTAAAGGTGGAGCCTCGCTGAGAATTTCCAGAAGCAACAACGCTATCTTCCGTTGACTCGGTCTGGCGTAGTCCTCACTGAACAGCCCAGCGATAAGCTCTTTGACTAACGGCGTAGCCGTGATCACGTGTACCTGCTGACTCTTGGTAAAGCTCGTACATTCTGCGATAAGGCTACTGCTGAAATAGATCGCCCTGAGATCGGTTTGTGAAAGCAGATGATAACTATGGATATGTAGAGGCGGTAGCCATAATGCCCGCTGAGGAGGGATCACCCAACGGTCGCTCTCTGTTTGCACCAGCATAACCCCTCTGGTGGCGAAGAGTAGCTGCCCCTCAACATGATGATGGGGAGGATCTGCCTCGCCGCGTTGATAGCTTATCGCAGTACTGGACCAGCCTGTGGTTTCATCATGTCTTGGCGCTTTATCTATACTACCTGGCATTTCAGATTTAGCCCCTGCCATTATCATATCGAAACTGGAACCACCCAGAGTAGAGCCTTAGGCAATGGGTGCGTGACTTATCATCCTGATCATCAAAGATATTACAGGAGCTTAACCTCATGCGTGTACACTTTATCGTACATGAAAGTTTTGAAGCCCCGGGCGCATATGAAACCTGGGCAATAAACCAGGGTCATGATGTAACTTACTCACGCGTCTATGCAGGCGATCGGCTACCTGATGACGCCGTAGGCATCGATTTTCTAGTCGTTATGGGCGGTCCGCAAGATCCGGACACCACGCTTGAAGCGTGCCCGCACTTTAATGCTAAAGCGGAACAGGCGCTGATTGCTTCCGCGGTTAAAACCGGTAAGGCGGTGATCGGTATCTGCCTGGGTTCACAGCTCATTGGTGAAGCGCTGGGCGCGCCGTTCTCTCATAGCCCGGAAAAAGAGATTGGTAAATTCCCGATCACATTGACCGAAGACGGCAGGAAGGATGAGATGTTCTCTCACTTTGGGAAAACACTGGAAGTGGGTCACTGGCATAACGATATGCCAGGTTTGACGCCAGAGGCCAAAATTATTGCTTACAGCGAAGGCTGTCCGCGGCAGATCGTTGCCTATTCAGACCGCGTCTTTGGTTTCCAGTGCCACATGGAGCTCACATTGGACGTTGTAGAACGGCTGATCGCTCATTCTGAGAAAGACCTGAGCCGTGCAGCAGAATATCGTTTCGTTGACACGCCTGAAGCGCTCCGGGCGCACGATTACAGTGAAATGAATCAAGTACTTTTTGGCTTTTTGGATAAGCTGGAAGCACGTTACAAAGCAGCGCAAGCATAATGTCATGCTCGGTAAGCTTGCCATCGGTTTTGATTTTAATGTCCGCTCCTGGCACAGAGCGGACAAGCTACCTGATTTGAAGGTCCGCTATGAGCGAGAAGCGGAAAAGTGCTCTGGTAGGTTGTACACGGACCTGGGCATTAGAGCTTGCTCAATTCGGGATCAGCCTGTTGATGGTGGAGGAAGCCAGGGAGAACGTTAGAAACGTTCAGAAACTCTGTGGAAATAGACAAACGCCTATCCAGGGCTGCAATTTGATATTGTCGCTGTTAGTAAGATATTTTTAACCTGTCTTATCCAATAAATACACTGATGCATTTAAGCGAGAATTATGAGTTTAAAGCCGCGTAGAATCGTTTTAATTCCTGGGTTTATGCTGAATGAAATGCTTTGGCATGAATTTGAAACATATCTCCCGTCAAACTGTATTGTTCATCATGCAACTGTAACTGAAGGACGAACCATTCATGATGTAGTGCAGCATTTGATTACTCTTCTGCCTGAGAAGTTTTCTTTGATAGGTTTTTCGATGGGAGGATATATTGCCCGACAACTGGCAGCAGAATTCCCTGAACGTGTAGAGTCCTTAGTGCTTATTGCCAGTTCCTTACGGGAAGATACGCCGTTAGAAGCTGAAGCAAAGCGGAAAAGCGTGCAGTCATTGTCCCCCACAACCTTTAAGGGGCTGAGCAGACATGCTATTGCCCGGTCACTCCACCCTCTAAACACATCAAATCAGGATATGATTTCAGCTATCCAGAAAATGGGATGCTCTCTGGGATTTGAAGCCTTCATCACGCAATCATCCTTATCCAGGCAAGGTATACCTTCTGCAACGATACGTTGTCCAACGCTGGTTATCGCCAGTGAAGATGATGCCATCCGTTCGATGAAGGAGGCAGAAGAATTGGTCGAAGCCATACCTTATGCGTCGTTAAGAATCATTCTGGATTGCGGCCATATGATTCCGCTCGAACAGCCCAGGGAGTTGGCAAGAATTATTGTTGAATGGATCCCTGCTACGTAAATTATTGGGGGTTTATCCGGCAAAAATCCGGATTTACTTCATCGGGGTAAGTTCCGCTCCTGGCTCAGAGCGGACATTCCCCTTTGCCGACGTGAAAACCGCTATTGCCTGACCTCATTCTGGTCAGCCAGATGTTCTGTCCCGCCGCCCTGCCGGCGGCCTCTATCTCAGTAATACCTGTATCAGTTGAACGACGATATACACTCCCGCTACCACCTGTATGATTCGAAATCCCCATCTCAGATAGCGCCATTGATAACGTTCGCTGGCATCAGCCGCTTCAATCGCGGGATCATAGCGTTTTCTTTTCCTGGTTCTGAAGGTATCGAATCCCCACAGGATGAGAAGAATGATGATGATGATTTTTTCAACGATAAGATTGTTCACAAAGAGAGACTCCGGTCTTCTCACGGTTACAGGCAGAATAGATAAACCGCCTGGATGTAGCCACCACTAAATGTAGGGGTACCTGAAAACGAAGCCAGGCCTTCCTGGATTATCTGTCTTATGACCGCGTAAACGCATAGCAACACCATAAAAGCGACATTCATTTCCGACACATGCTGCGGGAGTCCCCTTCTCCGACGCCTCAGGCTGGGTGATAAAACGACGGCGGCTGCCCGGTCACGCGGCGGAACATGGTGGCGAAAGAGGACGCATTGTCGTATCCAAGGGATAATGCCACTTCGTTCACCGGTTTGCCTGCTATCAACCATGCCAGGGCGCTCACCACGCAGGCTCGCTGTCGCCAGGCGGAAAACGACAGGCCCAACTGCTTCAGGAAATGGCGGCGAAAGGTACTAGGACTCATAAACAGCGCCCTGGCCCAGCGCGCCGCAGGATCATGGATAGAGGGGTTAAGCAAAAAAGCCTGACAAAGCGCCAGCAGCGCCGGATGCTGCGGCAACGGAATGTCAAATTCGCGGACCGGCATAGCGGCCAGTTCCAGCAACATCAACTGTATCAGCGTGCGATCGCGTGGGCTGTCGTACAACGGTGGTAAATCCACAGCCTCAAGCAGTAGCTGGCGCAACAGCGGCGAGACGCTGATCACTTCGCAACGACGGTGTTTAATGAAAGCGGCCACACAGTCTGGCTCAATATACAAGCTACGCGTGGTCACCCCTGCAAATCTGACGGCATGCACGGTTTCAGGGGGGATCCAGACAGCGTGTTGCGGAGGAACCACCCATTCTCCGTCTTGCGTAGTGACATACATCAGTCCGGTCGCGCCATACAGTAGCTGTGCGCGACGATGCTGGTGCGGGGGCAGGATAAATCCCTGCGCATAGTCATTACCTAACGCCACCACATCACGATCGAGTCGATCGAACTCGTCAATTTTTACGTTGCGCACACCTGCCTCCCTCTGACCGATTTACAAAGGTAATTGAGCGCTACGCAAATGGGAAGCAGTACGCGACCGGTATAAGCTGCTCGCTCATTTTCAGGTCGGGGATACTCTCTTGAATGAGATCGTTATTATTGCGCTGGCAGGCTTTACTACCGGCATTACCACGGTGCTGTTCGGCTTCGGCGGCGGCTTTGTGGTGGTGCCCTTTGTCTATCAACTGATGCTCCGGCAGCCGGCGATCGCGGGCAACGCCATGCATATCGCGGTGGCTACCTCAACGGCGGTGATGATATTTAACGCCGGCTGGGTCAGCTATCGAAACTGGCGGGCGGGCAGGCTTGCCGCGCAGACGCTGTTTCCGTTGTTATGGTTTATTGCCATTGGGGCGGTGGTGGGCTCCTGTCTGGCGGGGATATTGAGCGAGAATATTGTTCGCGCGCTGTTTATTCTCTATATGCTGGCAACCATCAGCGATTGTTTGTTGCGCAAGGGTTTTTTCACGGGCAGCGCTCGGCGTCGCCTGTCCCTGCCAGTGGTCACCGGCGGCGGTGTGATTATCGGTACGATCGCCGCATTGCTGGGCGTGGGCGGCAGCGTCATGACGGTGCCCCTGCTACGGCGACACGGGTATGCAATGCAGGAGTGCGTTAGCGCATCCAACCCGCTTTCTTTGCCCGTGGCGCTATGCGGGGCTGTGACCTATGCCGTCATTGGCTGGCACAGCATTCCGCTGAGCGGATTTCTGGGGTTTATCAGCCTGAAAATTTTAGGCCTGCTCGTCCTGACCGGCTGGGCCGGGATAGTGTTTAGCCGCCGGGCAATCCCTGCGGTACCTGATGTATGGTATGCGCGCATCTATGTGCTGCTGCTGTGCCTGGTACTCCTCGCCATGCTTATTCAATAATCAAATTCCATTCTGGTGAACCGGTGTAACAGACGCGGCCGGGCGGAGCCCTCTCCCTGGAGAGAGGGCCAGGTTCAGGGGCAACAAGCTACCCGCGAAACCCATCCGTATCGCGGGTAGCTTGTTGC
>NZ_JAGRQY010000140.1:0-24441 GCF_018223905.1 Klebsiella sp. 28 | reverse complement strand
CGGTTGAAAGCGCCCGGCGGAGCGGCCGACGCCCACCCGCCCCTGCTGGCACAGGCTATCAAAGGCGCGATTGAAGCGGCGGATCTGCCAGCCGCCAAAGGCCAGCTGGGTAAGCCAGGCGATGGCGGCGACGATGATTAATGCAGTAACCATAGGTCTCTCCTTAAGGGGGGCGGGAACAGCCCTGGTCACGGCGCGAGCGCCTAACCCGAGCGACCCGCGGTGCCGTTTTTTTGTCGGGTGGCGGCTAACGCCTTACCCGACCTACAGTTTTGTAGCCCGGATAAGCGCAGCGCCATCCGGGAACCTGTTAAAACATCACCTGGCCGCCGGTGACGTTGATTGACTGCCCGGTGCAGTACGACGCCTGTGGGCTAGCGTAAAACATCAATACGTTCAGCACATCCTGATATTCGCAGCCGCGCTTCAGCGGCACCTTGTCGATGTAGTACTGCTCGACTTCGCTCTCATCGATACCGAGCTTGGTGGCATACTGCGGCAGCAGCGACTGGAACATCGGCGACTTCAGCAGATTGCCGAGCATCAGCGAATGCACGGTAATGCCATATTCCGCCAGATCCAGCGCCAGCGACTGGGTCAGCCCGACGCCGCCGAACTTCGCCGCGCTGTAGCCGGAGTTGTGCTTACTGCCGACTTTGCCGGATTTCGAGTTGATCTGAATGATCCGCCCCTTAATACCGTCGCGGATCATCAGCCGCGAGAACTCGCGGGCGCAGAGAAAATAGCCCACCAGATTGACCTGCAGCGAGCGGTCGAAATCCCCCAGCGCGAAGTCGCTAATAAACGCCGCCTTGGCGATCCCGGCGCTGTACACCAGCAGGTCGACGCGCGAAAAAATCTCATCCACCCCGTGGGCCAGGGCGGTGACGCTGGCCTCGCTGGTGGCGTCGGCGCCGAAGCCGTACGCCATACCTTCGCCATACTCAGCGTTAATCTCCTGGGCGACGCGGCTGGCTTTTTCGCTCTGAATATCGACCACCGCCACGCGGTAGCCTTCGGCGGCCAGCCCGCGGCACAGAAACTCTCCTAAGGTTTGTCCACCGCCAATGACAACAGCAACCTGATTCATCTCTCTCTCCTTTTAAGCAACAAACTTCAGTACGCAGCCGGGCGCGATAGCGTCCGGCACCGGGCCCGCCACATGGACGGTACCTGGGAACTCCGCTTCACGATGGCCGTCAAAGCGCAGGGTGATGTGGCCCAGCTCGCGCAGGTTTTGTTCAGCGACCTCGCCGACGGCGGTCACCGGGTAGCGCTGTTCGCCAAGCTGCAGCTCTGCCCCCGGCTGCAGCGTGCCAGCAAGCTCGCCGTGGTTGTGAATAAAGCAGTACTCTTCGATATCCGCCGGGGCGCCCTCGCGGAAGGTGATCAGCATTTGCTCTTCCAGCGCCATCGTCGCGCAGGCGCCGATGTGCGTAATGGTGGTCTGGTAAATCACAGTCATCTGCAGGAACCTCTTACTGGTAAATAAATCCGGAAACGAACCACGCGATCAGCACCGTTGGTGCGCCGGTCAGAAAGCGGCTGACCAGCACCGACGGCACGCCGACGCGCACGGTATCCTGACGGGCTTCGGCTAGCGACAGGCCTACCGGAATAAAATCGCAGGCGGCCTGGGCGTTAATGGCGAATAGGGCGGGCAGGGCGAGGTGCGGCGGAATGTTGCCGAGGCCGATTTGAACGCCGATCAGCACGCCGATCACCTGAGCTATCACCGCGCCGGGGCCGAGAAACGGCGACAGCAGCGGGAAAGAGCAAATCAGCGCCAGGGTTACCAGCCCCAGCGGATGGCTGGCGAGCGGCGCCAGGCCGTGGGCGATCCAGTCGCCGATGCCGGAGGCCATGATGATGCCGATCAGCGCCGAGACGAAAGCCATAAACGGCAGAATGGTTTTCAGCACCGTATCAATGGTGTCGCGCCCGGCCTGGAACAGCACTGCCACCACCGAACCCATGCCCATCCCGACCTTCGCCAGCAGGCCATCGCTCTGTTCAGTAATCTTCTTGCTGGTGTCGTAATCGCGACCCGCGCTCTTGTTTTCCGCCGGCGGCTCGGAAACCCCTGCGCTGTCGGGAGCGATGCACTTGATGTTGTCCTCTTTGACGCCGGAGACATAAATATCTTCCGTGATGTACTGGGCCAGCGGCCCTGATTTGCCGGTGGCATGGATATTCACCGTCGGGATGCGGCGCTTAGGATAGAGCCCGCAGCGCAGGGTGCCCCCGCAGTCGATAATTGCCACGCCGATCTCGCTTTCCGCTGGTTCCCCCTCTTTAAACCCGTCCACCGGCTGCCAGCCGGTCAGGCTGGCGATGCGGTCAACGATCGCCGGGCGGGTGCCGGCGGTGATATAGACGATCTTTTTGCCTTCGACGGCGTCGAGCTCAAGCGGGCCGCCCCAGCCGCCGGTGCCTTTCTCTATACGAATACGGGTCATGATGTCGCTCCTGACAGATGCACTTTCCGGGAAAGCTGAATCGCCATTTTTCTCTCGAAAATCGAGGTGGTCAGGTCGGTGACCCAGCCGCGGAAGAAGTTAGTCACCAGCCCGACCAGCAGGTAGCTCACCGCCAGCGGACCGAGCGGTAGGCCGAGGGTAGTGAGGCCGTTGGCGATGCCGAGATAGACGAACAGCTCGCCGGGGTTGATATGTGGAAACAGCCCGTTCATTGAGTGGCAGCTATACGACGCCGCCGCGTAATAGCTGGGCTTGTACTTCTCTGGCATAAACCGGCCGAGGCTTAACGTCATTGGGTTACAAAACACGAAGGTGCCGATGCAGGGTAGCAGCAGGTAGCGGGAGATTGGGTTTCCTGCGCAGCGCTGCGCCAGCTTCTCGATCCGCTGCTGGCCGATAAAGTTGATCAGCGCGTTCATGATCACCAGCAGGCTGATCAGCAAGGGGAGGATCCCGGTCACCATGCCGGTAAATACCTCGCCGCCTTTCTGAAACAGGCCGATAAACCACTCCGCGCCGTGGGTCACGACGTCAATCATTGTTCTCTCCTTCAGCATGTTATTTTTCTTGCTAATCGCAGGTTAATTTTAATCATTTTGAAAGGTTTAAAAGTGTTAAATGGATCGCAAAATGAAAGATAAATATTTTATTTTGAAAGATGATGCGGGCGAGATGAAATGTTGCAGGGCATGAAAGCACGCAGGGGAGGAGCAGTTGAAGGACTATTTTGTCTACAAACAGATTGTCGCTTTCTTGTTGGTCGTCGCATGCTTTACCATAATTATCCCTTGCTGAATTTGTTAAACGGAATTCCCATGTTGAAGCGTCGCTATCTGGCTTTACTTCCCCTTTGTGTGCTCCTCGCTGCCTGCAGCAGCAAACCCAAGACCCCCGCGGAAACGGAGATGGCGAGTGGAACCGGCGGCTTTTTGCTGGAACCGCAGCATAACGTGATGCAGATGGGCGGCGACTTCGCCAACAACCCGGCGGCGGCGCAGTTTATCGATAAGATGGTGGCGAAGCACGGCTTCGACAGGCAGCAGCTGCAGGAGATCCTGTCGCAGGCAAAGCGCCTGGATTACGTCCTGCGGCTGATGGATCGTCAGGCGCCGACCGGCCTGCCGCCAACCGGGCCGACCGGCGCCTGGCTGCGCTACAAGAAACAGTTCATTACCCCGGATAATGTGCAGAACGGCGTGGTGTTCTGGAATCAGTATCAGGACGCGCTTAACCGCGCTTATCAGGTTTACGGCGTGCCGCCGGAAATCATCGTCGGCATTATCGGCGTGGAGACTCGCTGGGGCCGGGTGATGGGCAAAACCCGGATCCTCGACGCGCTGGCGACGCTGTCGTTTAGCTACCCGCGCCGCGCCGAATACTTCTCGTCGGAGCTGGAAACTTTCCTGCTAATGGCGCGCAGCGAAAGCGACGACCCGCTGGATCTGAAAGGCTCTTTCGCCGGGGCGATGGGCTACGGTCAGTTTATGCCGTCCTCCTATAAGCAGTATGCGGTCGATTTTAACGGTGACGGACATATCAACCTGTGGGACCCGGTGGATGCTATCGGCAGCGTGGCCAACTACTTCAAACAGCATGGCTGGGTGAGCGGCGATCTGGTGGCGGTGCAGGCGCTGGGGCAGGCCCCGGGGCTGGAGAATGGTTTCAAGACTAAATACAGCGTTTCGCAGCTGGCGGCCGCAGGGCTGACCCCGACCCAGCCGCTGGGTAACCATCAGCAGGCCAGCCTGCTGCGGCTGGACGTCGGCACCGGCTATGAGTACTGGTACGGGCTGCCGAACTTCTACACCATCACCCGCTACAACCACAGCACCCACTACGCGATGGCTGTCTGGCAGCTGGGTCTGGCGGTTGCGCAGGCCCGCGGCGGTTATTAATCCTTTCATCCGGCTGACAATTTCCCAGCCTCCCCGGATAGCGGCGCGTAGCGCCTTATCCGGGCTACGGTCCGGTATCCGGTTGCTAGCCACGGTAAGCGCAGCGCGACCTGGGGAGAGTTCAATGACAGCTTGTCGCCCATCGGCAACACTGCGGCTACGTTACGCGCCGTCATCCGCACGTTGGCGGCGGAGTTCGCCAGCGCCTTATCCGGGCTACGGTCTGGTATCCGGTTGCTAGCCCCGGTAAGCGCAGCGCGACCGGGGGATGACGCCGGGGAGGCCGCGCTTATCCCCCCGTTTTTTCCCGTCTCCATGCCTCTTGTTGACCTTTGTTACATTTCCGCTGACTGACGCTGATTTACATTCTTTCTTCGCTTCGTTATTGTTATGTTATAACATTAAATTGAGGCGGGGATATGTTCACATCGATTTTTATGGCATCCGGCGCGGCGCGCGCGGCTATCGCAGGCGTGCTGCTGGCGGCGCTATGGTTAGCAACCTGGTGGGCGGTGACGCTGCCATGATTGAACTGGAGCAGTTGGTCGCCGGCTATGACGGGGTAGCGATCACCCCTCCGCTGAGCGGGATGATATGCCCCGGCAGCCTGACGGCAATTGTTGGCCTCAATGGCTGCGGAAAATCAACGCTGCTGAAAACCCTCGCCGGGTTTCTTCCGCCGGTCAGTGGCCGCCTGCGCTGGCAGGGAAAACGGCCGGTGATCGGCTGGCTGGCGCAGCGCCATGCCCTCGAGTCGCAGTTTCCTCTCAACGTGCAGGATGTGGTAAGCCAGGGCGCATGGCCCGGCGTGTCGCTGCTGCGCGGTCTGGGGGGCTGCACCCGGCGACGCATCGGCGCGGTGCTGGAGCGGGTCGGGCTGGCGGGCCTGGCGAAAACGCCGATCGAAGCGCTCTCCGGCGGCCAGTTTCAGCGCATGCTATTTGCCCGGGTGATGGTGCAGCAGGCGCCGCTGGTGATGCTCGACGAGCCCTTCACCGGTATCGACGAAGCGACCAGTCGCGAACTAATGGATTTGATTCTCGAGATGTACCGGCAGGGACAGACCATCCTGGCGGTGCTGCATGATAACCAGCGGGTGGCCGACTTTTTCCCCGAGACGCTGCTGCTGACTCCCCAGCGCGCCTGCTGGGGCGCTACCCGGGCGGTGCTCCCGGCCTTCAGTCATGCGAGGTCGGCATGATCTGGCACACCTTCTTTCAGCCTTTCATTGAATTCGGCTTTATGCGTCGGGCCCTCGTGGTGTGTCTGGCGCTGTCGCTGAGCACCACCATGCTGGGCGTCTTCCTGCTGCTGCGGCGCATGAGCCTGATGGGCGATGCGCTGTCGCACGCCATTCTCCCCGGCGTGGCGGTGGGGTATCTGCTGAGCGGCATGTCGCTGCTGGCCATGACCCTCGGCGGCTTCATCGCCGGCATCGTGGTTGCCCTGGTGGCCGGGTGGGTGAGCCGGCGGACACCGTTAAAAGAGGACGCCAGTTTTGCCGGATTTTATCTGGGCTCGCTGGCCCTGGGCGTCACCCTGGTGTCGCTGCGCGGCTCCAGCGTGGACCTCCTGCATCTGCTGTTTGGCTCCATTCTGGCGGTCGACCGCGATGCGGCGCTGTTTGTCAGCGGCGTCGCCAGCCTGACGCTATTGTGCATTGCGCTGTGCTACCGCGGTCTGGTCAGCGAGGCGTTCGACAGCGCCTGGCTGCAGGTGAATCACCGGCGGCTGCCTGCGCTGCTGCATGGGCTTTTTCTGGCGCTTCTGGTGCTTAATCTGGTGGCCGGGTTTCAGGTGCTCGGCACGCTGATGGCGGTAGGGGTAATGATGCTCCCGGCGGTCGCCGCGCGCTGCTGGGCGCGCACGCTGCCGGGCATTCTGCTACTGGCGGCGGGAATGGGCGCGCTCTGCGCCTGGCTGGGATTAAGCCTCTCCTGGGCGATTAGTCTTCCCGCCGGGCCCGCTATTGTGCTGACCGCCAGCGCACTGTTTTTTGTTTCGCTATTTTTTGGCACGCGCAGCCGGCTGCTGGTCGGTTGGCGCACATTGATGGGGTAAGGAAATGATGAAACGTAGTGCAATAGTGGTCGCGCTGGCCCTCGGCCTGATGGCGCAGGGGGCCATGGCGAAAACGCTGAATGTGGTAAGCAGTTTTTCGGTGTTGGGTGATATAGCGCAGCAGGTCGGCGGGGAGCATGTCCATGTGGATACCCTGGTCGGCCCGGACGGCGATCCGCACACCTTCGAACCGTCGCCGAAGGATAGCGCGCTGCTCAGCAAGGCCGACGTGGTGGTGGTTAACGGCCTGGGGCTGGAAGGGTGGCTGGATCGCCTGATTAAGGCCTCTGGTTTTAAGGGCGAGCTGGTGGTGGCATCGAAAGGCGTCAAGACCCATACCCTTGATGAAGAGGGTAAAACGGTGACCGATCCCCACGCCTGGAACAGCGCAGCGAACGGCGCATTGTATGCGCAGAATATCCTCGATGGTCTGGTGAAAGCCGACCCGGAAGATAAAGCAGCGTTGACCAGCAGCGGCAAGCGCTATATCGACCAGCTGACGTCTCTCGACGGCTGGGCGAAAGCGCAGTTCAGCGCCATTCCGCTGGCCAAGCGCAAGGTCCTGACCAGCCATGACGCTTTCGGCTATTTTGGCCGGGCTTACCACGTGACCTTCCTCGCGCCACAGGGGCTCTCTTCAGAGAGCGAGGCCAGCGCGGCGCAGGTGGCGGCGCTGATTAAGCAAATCAAAGCGGATGGCGTCCATACCTGGTTTATGGAGAACCAGCTTGACCCGCGGCTGGTGAAGCAGATTGCCAGCGCCACCGGCGCGCAGCCGGGGGGCGAACTCTATCCGGAAGCGCTATCTAAGCCGGGCGGCGTCGCCGATAGTTACGTCAAAATGATGCGTCACAACGTTGAGCTTATCGCTAACAGCATGAAGTAACAGGTTGTCTGGTCGTCCTGGTTATCACAGGACGACCCATTTCTGGATCCCCCCTCGTAAAATCGCCACTTCATCCCCATATCTCTGTCGAAAGTGCTATCTTTGATGGCCTCTTTATCCAGAGCAAAGCGGGGCGATAATGACCGATTCAGAATTAATGCAGCTAAGCGAGAAGATTGGCCGGGCGCTGAAGGCGCGTGGGGCGACGGTGACCACGGCGGAATCCTGTACCGGCGGCTGGATTGCGAAAGCGATCACCGATATTGCCGGCAGCTCGGCGTGGTTTGAACGCGGCTTTGTCACCTACAGCAACGAAGCTAAATCGCAAATGATCGGCGTCAGCGAAGCGACGCTGCGCGACAACGGCGCGGTAAGCGAACCGGTGGTGGTGGAGATGGCGATTGGCGCGCTGCGCGCGGCGCGTGCGGATTATGCCATCTCCGTTAGCGGCGTCGCCGGGCCGGATGGCGGCAGCGTCGAAAAGCCGGTCGGCACGGTATGGTTCGGCGTCGCCAGCGTGAGCGGGCAAGGGGTGACGCGGCGGGAATGCTTTGCCGGAGACCGCGAAGCGGTGCGTCGTCAGGCGACGGCCTATGCGCTAAATCTGCTCTGGCAACAATTTCTACAAAACACTTGATACTGTATGACCATACAGTATAATTGCCTCAACTGAACAAATATTAACGGCGAAGCGAACACGCTTTACCCTGCATGATTAGGAGTAACAATGGCGATCGACGAAAACAAACAGAAAGCGTTGGCGGCTGCACTGGGCCAGATCGAAAAGCAATTCGGTAAAGGCTCCATCATGCGCCTGGGTGAAGACCGCACCATGGATGTGGAAACCATCTCCACCGGCTCGCTTTCTCTGGATATCGCGCTGGGCGCCGGCGGTCTGCCAATGGGCCGTATCGTCGAGATCTACGGTCCGGAATCCTCCGGTAAAACCACCCTGACGCTGCAGGTTATCGCCGCAGCGCAGCGCGAAGGTAAAACCTGTGCGTTCATCGATGCTGAACATGCGCTGGATCCTGTCTATGCACGCAAACTGGGCGTCGATATCGACAACCTGCTGTGTTCTCAGCCGGACACCGGCGAGCAGGCGCTGGAGATCTGTGACGCGCTGGCGCGCTCCGGCGCGGTTGATGTTATCGTCGTCGACTCCGTCGCGGCGTTGACGCCGAAAGCGGAAATCGAAGGCGAAATCGGCGACTCTCACATGGGCCTTGCGGCGCGTATGATGAGCCAGGCGATGCGTAAGCTGGCGGGTAACCTGAAGCAGTCCAACACGCTGCTGATCTTTATCAACCAGATCCGTATGAAAATTGGCGTGATGTTCGGTAACCCGGAAACCACTACCGGTGGTAACGCGCTGAAGTTCTACGCCTCTGTGCGTCTGGACATTCGCCGCATCGGCGCGGTGAAAGAGGGCGACAATGTCGTCGGCAGCGAAACCCGCGTCAAAGTGGTGAAAAACAAGATTGCCGCGCCGTTTAAACAGGCCGAATTCCAGATCCTCTACGGCGAAGGCATCAACTTCTACGGCGAGCTGGTAGACCTCGGCGTGAAAGAGAAGCTGATTGAGAAAGCGGGTGCCTGGTATAGCTACAACGGCGACAAAATCGGTCAGGGTAAAGCGAACGCGATCACCTGGCTGAAAGAGAACCCGGCGGCGGCGAAAGAGATTGAGAAGAAAGTGCGCGAACTGCTGCTCAACAATCAGGATGCGAAGCCAGACTTCGTTGTTGACGGCAACGACGCAGAAGAAACCGAACAGGATTTCTGATATCGTCTGCAAGACTGACAGGGCTGCTTAGGCAGCCCTTTTGCTTTGTGAGATTATCGAGGTGCCTGTGACTGATGCTTCATCACGCCGCTCCGGCTACGCCCGCCTGCTGGACCGTGCTATCCGCATTCTGGCGATGCGCGACCACAGCGAGCAGGAGCTGCGACGCAAGCTGGTCGCTCCGGTGATGAGCAAAAACGGTCCTGAGGCGCTGGACGTCACCCCCGACGAGCTGGAGCAGGTTGTCGCCTGGTGTATCGAAAACCGCTACCTTGACGACAACCGCTTCGTCGGCCAGTTCATCGCCAGCCGGAGCCGCAAAGGCTATGGTCCGGCGCGCATTCGCCAGGAGCTCAGCCAGAAAGGCATTGCGCGCCAGGTCGTTGACCAGGCGATGCGCGAATGCGATATCGACTGGGTGAGCCTTGCCAGGGAGCAGGCACAGCGTAAATACGGCGAACCGTTACCTTCCGCCTTTACTGAAAAAGTGAAAGTTCAGCGATTCCTGCTTTACCGCGGCTACCTGATGGAAGATATCCAGGAAATCTGGCGAAATTTTGCAGATTGACCCATCCGGGATTTTACTTCGCCGTAAAGAAAACTTATCTTATTCCCACTTTATTCCGTCGGGCCGCTGGTTGTGACTGTGCAGGCAGCGGCCTGGGCGATTATTCCTTTACACAAAATCATTCAAGCTGCATCAGGGCGGCAAGAGAGACTCTCTTTCGCAACGCACGTCAGTTCGGTGCCGGAAGAGCAAGCGCAGCCAGGACAGAGGCGACTTGAAGGATGACGTGTAGCTTGATTTCAGGATAATTATGAGCAAGAGCACCGCTGAGATCCGTCAGGCGTTTCTCGACTTTTTCCATAGCAAGGGACATCAGGTAGTTGCCAGCAGCTCCCTGGTGCCGCACAACGATCCGACCCTGCTGTTTACCAATGCAGGGATGAACCAGTTCAAGGATGTCTTCCTTGGTCTCGACAAACGTAATTATTCGCGTGCGACCACCGCACAGCGTTGCGTGCGTGCGGGTGGTAAACACAACGATCTGGAAAACGTCGGTTACACCGCGCGTCACCACACCTTCTTTGAAATGCTGGGCAACTTCAGCTTTGGCGATTACTTCAAGCAGGATGCCATCAAATACGCGTGGGAACTGCTGACCGGTGAGAACTGGTTCGCGCTGCCGAAAGAAAAACTGTGGGTTACCGTTTACGAGACCGATGACGAAGCTTTCGACATCTGGGCCAATGAAGTAGGCGTTCCGCGCGAGCGTATTATCCGCATCGGCGACAACAAAGGCGCGCCGTTTGCTTCTGACAACTTCTGGCAGATGGGCGACACCGGTCCGTGCGGCCCGTGCACCGAAATCTTCTTTGACCACGGCGATCATATCTGGGGCGGCCCTCCGGGAAGCCCGGAAGAAGATGGCGACCGTTACATTGAGATTTGGAACATCGTCTTCATGCAGTTCAACCGTCAGGCTGACGGTACCATGGAGCCGCTGCCGAAGCCGTCCGTCGACACCGGTATGGGTCTGGAGCGTATTGCCGCGGTGCTGCAGCACGTTAACTCCAACTATGACATCGACCTGTTCCGCGATCTGATCGCCAGCGTGGCGAAAGTCACCGGCGCGACCGATCTGACGAACAAGTCGCTGCGCGTTATCGCCGACCACATTCGCTCCTGCGCCTTCCTGGTTGCCGACGGCGTGATCCCGTCGAATGAAAACCGCGGCTACGTGCTGCGTCGTATCATTCGCCGCGCGATCCGTCACGGCAACATGCTGGGCGCGAAGGACACCTTCTTCTGGAAACTGGTTGCCCCGCTGATCGATGTGATGGGCTCCGCCGGCGACGAGCTGAAGCAGCAGCAGGCTCAGGTTGAGCAGGTGCTGAAAACCGAAGAAGAGCAGTTTGCCCGCACCCTCGAGCGCGGCCTGGCGCTGCTGGATGAGGAGCTGTCGAAGCTGAAAGGCGACACCCTGGACGGCGAAACCGCCTTCCGTCTGTACGACACCTACGGCTTCCCGGTCGACCTAACCGCCGATGTGTGCCGCGAGCGCAACATCAAGGTTGACGAAGCTGGTTTTGAAGCCGCGATGGAAGAGCAGCGCCGCCGCGCGCGCGAGTCCAGCGGTTTCGGCGCCGACTATAATGCGATGATCCGCGTTGACGGCGCCTCTGAATTTAAAGGCTACGATCATCTGGAGCTGAACGGCAAGGTTACCGCCCTGTTTATCGACGGCAAAGCGGTGGATAGCGTTAGCGCTGGCCAGGAAGCGGTGGTGATCCTTGACCAGACCCCGTTCTATGCGGAGTCCGGCGGCCAGGTGGGCGATAAAGGCGAATTAAAAGGCGCGGGCTTCTCCTTCGCAGTCAGCGACACGCAGAAGTACGGCCAGGCTATTGGTCATATCGGTAAAGTCGCCAGCGGCTCACTGAAAGTGGGTGACGCGGTGCAGGCCGACGTAGATGAGGCTCGCCGTCAGCGTATCCGTCTCAACCACTCCGCGACGCACCTGATGCACGCGGCGCTGCGCCAGGTGCTCGGCACCCATGTGGCGCAGAAAGGTTCGCTGGTCAATGATAAAGCGCTGCGCTTTGACTTCTCGCATTTTGAAGCGATGAAGCCGGAAGAAATTCGTGCGGTGGAAGACCTGGTCAACGCGCAGATCCGTCGTAACCTGGCTATCGAAACCAACATTATGGATATCGATGCCGCGCGCGCATCCGGCGCCATGGCGCTGTTTGGCGAGAAATACGACGATCGCGTGCGCGTTCTGCGGATGGGCGACTTCTCCACGGAGCTGTGCGGCGGGACTCACGCGGCGCGTACCGGCGATATCGGCCTGTTCCGCATCACGTCAGAGTCCGGCACCGCTGCTGGCGTGCGCCGTATCGAAGCGGTGACTGGCGAAGGCGCGATGGCCATCCTGCATGCGCAGAGCGATCAGCTCAATGATATCGCTCAGCTGCTGAAGGGTGACAGCCACAATCTCGGCGAGAAGGTTCGCGCCGCGCTGGAGCGTACCCGTCAGCTGGAAAAAGAGCTGCAGCAGCTGAAAGAGCAGGCTGCGGCGCAGGAGAGCGCAAACCTCTCCAGCAAAGCGGAAGAGATTAACGGCGTTAAGCTGCTGGTCAGCGAACTGACCGGCGTTGAGCCGAAAATGCTGCGTACCATGGTTGACGATCTGAAGAACCAGCTCGGTTCGACGATCGTTGTATTAGCTACGGTAGCGGATGGTAAGGTTTCTCTGATTGCAGGTGTGTCTAAGGATGTGACAGACCGCGTGAAAGCAGGGGAGCTGGTTGGTATGGTCGCCCAGCAGGTGGGCGGTAAAGGGGGCGGTCGTCCGGATATGGCGCAGGCCGGTGGTACCGATGCGTCTGCTCTCCCTGCAGCGTTAGCCAGTGTGAAAGGCTGGGTCAGCGCAAAACTGTAATAACTATAAACGCATTTACCCTAAATAATTCGAGTTGCAGGAAGGCGGCGACGCAGCGAATCCCCAGGAGCTTACTCAAGTAAGTGACTGGGGTGAGCGAGGAAAGCCAACACACATGCAACTTGAAGTATGAGGGGTATAGGTGCCATAACCAGAGGGTTATGGCACCTTGCGTCAGAAACACTGATAACGATAAAGTCGGGTTGAAATTGTGTATATCGGCTAAACTTAGGTTTAACAGAATGTGATGCCATGACTGCTTATACCCTAAGGTATTTGTCATCGCTTACTTTTTGGCGTTATATGATGGATAATGCCGGGATACGAGAGACCCGACTCTTTTAATCTTTCAAGGAGCAAAGAATGCTGATTCTGACTCGTCGAGTTGGTGAGACCCTCATGATTGGAGATGAGGTCACTGTGACAGTTTTAGGGGTGAAGGGTAACCAGGTTCGTATTGGCGTAAACGCCCCTAAAGAAGTGTCTGTTCACCGTGAAGAGATCTACCAGCGTATTCAGGCTGAAAAATCCCAGCAGTCCAGTTACTAAGGTTTCCGCGCCTCGCTGTGCAGTGAGGCGCATCACTTACCGCCGCTTTTTCCCTTTTTCTGTTTTTTCCCCCTGCGCCATACCGCTTTTCATTACCCTTTGCCGCTTTGGTCGTTTGGCGTTATGCCAGCGTCAGGGCTGATTTCCTGTTGATAAATTGCCCTTTTTGCCGTTTTTGCACGCGAATTGCGTGCGAAGTGTGCAAACGAAAAAAGGTCTCGAAAAAGTGTTTGACTTATAAGTACCAGAAAGTAATATGTGCGCCATCGCAGCGACGAAGAGCAGAAACAAGTTCTTCGAAGCACTCGAAAGAGGCGTGTGTGGTGAGGTGGCCGAGAGGCTGAAGGCGCTCCCCTGCTAAGGGAGTATGCGGTCAAAAGCTGCATCCGGGGTTCGAATCCCCGCCTCACCGCCATTTTGCATCCGTAGCTCAGCTGGATAGAGTACTCGGCTACGAACCGAGCGGTCGGAGGTTCGAATCCTCCCGGATGCACCATCTTCTTTCTGAATTAAGAGAGAAGAGCGCTGTGAAAGCAGCGGCCCGCAGTGCGAGGCATAATCGAGTCACTCTACCGATTAGGCCATCATACTCAGTGTGGCATGTGTTAGTTGTGACACTGACGCGTAGTAAAGCAAGTTTCCCGATGCATCCGTAGCTCAGCTGGATAGAGTACTCGGCTACGAACCGAGCGGTCGGAGGTTCGAATCCTCCCGGATGCACCATTCTTTAATAAGAATGGCAAATCGCGAAATTTGATATCAGAATTACAGCAGTAATCCCGATGCATCCGTAGCTCAGCTGGATAGAGTACTCGGCTACGAACCGAGCGGTCGGAGGTTCGAATCCTCCCGGATGCACCATATTCTCCTTGATAACAGCGACGATGTTGTTTTATGGTCTGCGAAATTATCGCCAGCACCAGGGAGGATAACGTTGCGTAAGCAACGGCCCGTAGGGCGAGGCGCAGCCGAGTAATCCTCCCGGATGCACCATATTCTCCTTAGTAACAGCAACATTGTTGTTATCTGGTTTGCGAAACCATCGTAAGTGCCAGGAGAGTAACCCCGCAGTAAAATAGCTTTCCCGATGCATCCGTAGCTCAGCTGGATAGAGTACTCGGCTACGAACCGAGCGGTCGGAGGTTCGAATCCTCCCGGATGCACCATATTCTCCTTAGTAACAGCGACGATGTTGTTTTATGGTCTGCGAAATCATCGCCAGCACCAGGGGGGATAACGTTGCGTAAGCAACGGCCCAAAGGGCGAGGCGTAGCCGAGTCATCCTCCCGGATGCACCATATTCTCCTCAGTAACAACGACGATGTTGTTGCGTAGGCTGCGAAATTATCGCAGCACCCGTTCTGAATGCATAATCTTCACTCTTCTCTCACCATCCCGATTACCTCGTTTTCCATCACTGGCTTCATCCTGACTTTTTTATTGGCAAGACGCGCTTTCCACTATAATTTATCCTTGTATATCAGCGTTATCAGGCTGAGATAAATGCAAGGAGAGAAATCCATGAAATGGTTCAAAGCAATACCTGCTTTTTGCGCGACGCTGCTGGTAACGACGGCCCTCGCTGGCTGTGCGGGATCGGCTACAAAGGAGAGTACGGGCGGCTATATTGACGATACCGTGGTGACCACCAAGGTGAAAACGGCGCTCTTTAACGATAAAGACATTAAGTCCTCAGAAATTAGCGTCCAGACCTTTAAAGGCCGCGTCCAGCTGAGCGGATTTGTCTCCTCCGCGGAGAGCGCTAAACGAGCCGTAGAAGTCACACGCCGAGTGCAGGGCGTGCGAATGGTCGAGAACGATCTGCGTATTAAATAAGGCTGGTTATCCGGCCTAATGTTTGGGGGCGCCTCAGGGCGCCTTTGTCGTCTGCGCCGCTGGCCGCGACAACGGCGGGCTTTTGCGTTACAGTAATCATTCCCAAACCGGTTGGTGAGAAGACAATGTACGAAGGTTACGCAGGACTGATCTTTGATATGGATGGCACCATTCTCGATACCGAGCCGACCCATCGGCAGGCATGGAACGAGGTGTTGGGCCGCTACGGTATGCGTTTCGACGAACAGGCGATGGTCGCGCTCAATGGCTCACCAACCTGGCGAATCGCCCAGGCGATTATCGAACTCAATCAGGCCGATCTCGATCCACATCGCCTGGCGCAGGAAAAAACCCAGGCCGTCAAAGCGATGCTGCTGGACAGCGTACGCCCGTTGCCGCTGATTGAGGTGGTTAAGGCATGGCACGGCCGTCGCCCGATGTCGGTGGGAACCGGCAGCGAGAGCGCCGTCGCCGAAGCGCTGCTGGCGCACCTGGGGCTGCGTCATTACTTCTCCGCGGTGGTGGCGGCCGATCATGTGGTCAACCATAAACCCGCGCCCGATACCTTCCTGCTGTGCGCCGAGCGCATGGGCGTCGCGCCGGAAAAATGCGTCGTCTTCGAAGATGCCGACTTTGGTCTGCAGGCGGCGAAGCGCGCGGGAATGGACGCAGTTGACGTGCGTTTGCTGTGAGCGACGCGCTGTCACTCACCTCGCTGTTTGCCAGTAGCTTTTTAAGCGCCACGCTGCTCCCCGGCAATTCGGAGGTTGTGCTGGTGGCTATGCTACTTGCAGGGGTCAGTCATCCGTGGTGGTTAGTATTAATAGCAACAATCGGCAATAGCCTTGGAGGGGTAACTAACGTTATTCTGGGGCGCTTGTTTCCGCTGCGCAAAACCTCGCGCTGGCAGGAGCGGGCGGCCGGCTGGCTTAAGCGCTACGGCGCGGTCACGCTCTTACTGAGCTGGGCGCCGGTTGTCGGCGATTTACTGTGTTTGCTGGCGGGATGGATGCGCATTTCCTGGGGACCGGTACTCTTTTTCTTATGCCTTGGTAAGGCGCTGCGCTATATCGCTATTGCGGCAGCGACGCTTCAGGGCATGACGTGGTGGCACTAATTGGACTGACAGTTCATCCATTACAATTATGCTTATTCAAACGATTTCGACAGGCGGGAGGTCAAATTGATCCCGGACGTATCACAGGCGCTGGCCTGGCTGGAAAAACATCCGCAGGCTCTGCAGGGTATTCAACGTGGTCTGGAGCGGGAAACGCTGCGCGTGAACGCAGACGGCACCCTTGCAACGACCGGTCACCCTCCGGCGTTAGGCTCAGCGCTGACGCATAAATGGATTACCACCGATTTTGCCGAAGCTTTACTTGAGTTCATTACGCCAGTAGATGGCGATATTGAGCATATGCTGACCTTTATGCGCGATGTCCATCGCTATACCGCGCGTCAGCTTGGCGACGAGCGGATGTGGCCGCTGAGTATGCCATGCTATATCGCCCCCGGTCAGGATATTGAGCTGGCGCAGTACGGCACCTCTAACGTGGGGCGCCTGAAAACGCTATATCGCGAGGGGCTGAAGAATCGCTATGGCGCGCTGATGCAGACTATCTCCGGCGTGCACTATAACTTCTCCCTACCGATGGCCTTCTGGCAGGCAAAATGTGGTGTGGAAGATGCCGAGAGTGGTAAAGAGGCCATTTCGGCGGGCTATTTCCGCTCAATTCGTAACTACTATCGCTTTGGCTGGGTGATCCCCTATCTGTTTGGCGCCTCGCCGGCGATTTGCTCCTCATTCCTGCAAGGCAAACCGACAACGCTGCCCTTTGAGGAAACGGGCAACGGCATGTATTACCTGCCGTATGCCACCTCGCTGCGCCTCAGCGACCTTGGTTATACCAATAAGTCGCAAAGCAATCTCGGAATTACGTTTAACGATCTGCACGAGTATGTGGCAGGATTGAAGCGGGCGATTAAAACGCCGTCGGAAGAGTACGCCAAAATCGGGCTGCAGAAAGACGGCAAGTATCTGCAGATCAACAGCAACATTCTGCAGATTGAAAATGAACTTTATGCGCCGATCCGCCCGAAACGCGTCACCCGTCGGGGCGAAACCCCGTCCGATGCGCTGTTGCGCGGTGGTATTGAGTATATCGAAGTGCGTTCGCTGGATATCAATCCGTTCTCGCCGATCGGCGTTGACGCCCAGCAGGTGCGTTTCCTCGACCTGTTTATGGTCTGGTGCGCGCTGGCCGACGCGCCGGAGATGAGCAGCGATGAGCTGCTGTGCACCCGCACCAACTGGAATCGGGTGATTCTGGAAGGGCGTAAGCCGGGCTTAACGCTGGGGATTGGCTGCGAAAGCGCGCAGTTCCCGCTGGCTCAGGTGGGCAAAGATCTGTTCCGCGATTTACGCCGCGTGGCGCAGACCCTGGACAGTATCCACGGTGGCCAGGCATATCAGCAGGTCTGCGACGAGCTGCTGGCCTGCTTTGACGATCCGGAATTAACCTTCTCAGCCCGCATTCTGCGTTCTATGATTGAAGAAGGCATTGGCGGTACCGGCCGTGCGCTTGCCGATCGTTACCGGACGCAGCTGCGCGAAGAGCCGCTGGAGATCCTGAGCGAAGACGATTTTATCGCCGAGCGCGACTCGTCGGTGGCGCGACAAAAGAAAGTGGAAGCTGAAGACAGCGAGCCGTTTGAGGCGCTGCTGGCGCGGCACGCGTAGCGCTGGAAAAGAAAAAGGCCACATCACTGTGGCCAAACTTTCATCTCTGATTCAGGGATGATGATGATAATAAATGCGCGTCTTTCATATACTGAGACTCGCGGCTGAACAAAGAGTTCATTTTATTTTAAAAAAATTCACTCCCGGAGGTGACGAATGCCGTTGTTAGATAGTTTCACAGTCGACCATACCCGAATGGAAGCCCCAGCGGTGCGTGTCGCGAAGAAAATGAACACGCCGCATGGCGATGAAATCACCGTTTTCGATCTGCGCTTCTGCGTACCGAACCAGGAAGTGATGCCGGAACGCGGTATCCACACCCTGGAGCATCTGTTCGCGGGCTTTATGCGCGATCATCTGAACGGGAATGGCGTGGAAATTATCGACATTTCGCCAATGGGCTGCCGCACCGGCTTCTATATGAGCCTGATTGGTACGCCGGACGAGCAGCGCGTCGCTGACGCCTGGAAAGCGGCGATGGCCGATGTGCTGAAGGTGAAAGATCAGAACCAGATCCCGGAGCTCAACGTCTACCAGTGCGGGACTTACACCATGCACTCGCTGGAAGAGGCCCAGGACATCGCTCGCCATATCATTGAGTGCGATGTGCGCATCAACAGCAACGACGAACTGGCGTTGCCGAAAGAAAAACTGCAGGAACTGCACATCTAGTGCTTCCGCCACGGCCCGACGCCTGTCGCCGGGCCGCTCTTCTGACGCCGCGATGACGACGACGCTTTCCTTCTCCTTTCAGCACCGCCCACTGGTGCCCTTTGCCCATGATTATGCCCACGGTGACCAGGAAGACTGGCATCAGCATGACTGCGCCCAGCTGCTGCATATACTAAGCGGCGTGGTGCGGGTCGCGACGCCGGTAGGCTACTGGGTGGTGCCGCCCGGGCGCGGCGTCTGGCTGCCGGCGGGAACGCCGCACGCGCTGCGCATGACCGGCAACGTGGCGGCGCGCACCCTGTTTATCGATCCGCTGGCGCGCGCCGATCTTCCGGCGGGCTGCCAGATCGTACAGATCACGCCGCTGCTGCGGGAACTGATCGTGTCATCCCTGGCGCTGGCGGAACGCTATGCCCCCGCCAGCCGCGACGAAAGAATTTATGAACTAATCCTCGATGAGATCCGCGGGATGGCGATCCTGCCGTTTGGCCTGCCGGAGCCGCAAAGCGAAACGCTGCGTCGGCTGTGCCAGCAGGTACGCGAGGCGCCGGGCGAGGCCTGGAGCAGCGGCCAGGCGGCGAAGGCGTGCAGCATGAGCGAGCGAACCCTAAACCGCCATTTTCAGCAGCAGACTAGCCTGACGTGGAGCGAGTGGGTGCGCCGGGCGAAGCTAATGGAAGCGCTGGTGCGCCTGGCGCAGGGCCACTCCGTGCTGCGGGTGGCGCTGGAGCTGGGCTACGGTAGCCACAGCGCCTTCAGCGCCATGTTTCGTCGGGTGATGGGCGTCGCCCCCAGCGACTATTTTCGTCCCCCGGCCTGATCGGCGGCGCCGAGCGCATTGCACAGCGCCTGCAGCGAGGCGCGCGCCACGTCATTATCGATACCCACGCCCCAGTAGCTTTCTCCTTGCGGAAAAACGCAGCGGATATAGGCCACCGACCGGCTGTCGCTGCGCGCGCCGAGGGTATGCTCATGATAGTCCTTGATCATAAACGGCTGCCGAAACAGCGCGCTGAGCCCGCTGGCTGCGGCGGAGAGCAGGCCGTTGCCCTGGCCCTGCAGGCGTCGGGTTTCGCCGTGGTGACGCAGCGTTGCCTGCAGGGAAAGCTGGCCATCCTGCTGGCTGGCGCTCTGATAATCGAGCAGCGTCAGCGCCGGCTGCGCCTGCAGCCCGTAGCGCGTGCGGAACAGCTGCCACAGCGCATGGTGGGTCATCTCTTTGCCGTCGCTATCGGTGGCCTGCTGAACGTGCTGGCTGAAGTCCTGCTGCAGCCCGCGGGGCAGTTTCAGACCATGATTTTGTTCGATAAGCCAGGCGCTGCCGCTCTTCCCCGACTGGCTGTTGACGCGGATCACCGCCTCATAGCTGCAGCCTATATCCTGCGGGTCAATGGGCAGGTAGGGCATCTGCCACGGATCGCCAGGCTGACGGGCATCAAACCCTTTTTTGATCGCATCCTGATGGGAGCCGGAGAAGGCGGTGTAAGCCAGACTTCCCGCCCACGGGTGGCGCGGGTGAACGGGGATCTGGTTGCAGTTTTCCACCACCTCCACCACCCGGTTCATCTGCTCGAAGCGAAGCTCAGGGTCGATGCCCTGGCTGTAGAGGTTCATCGCCAAAGTCACCAGACAGACGTTGCCGGTGCGTTCGCCGTTGCCAAACAGGCAGCCTTCTACTCGATCGGCGCCGGCCATCACCGCCAGCTCGGCGCTGGCGACGCCGGTGCCGCGATCGTTATGCGGGTGCACGCTGATGCAGACCTCGCCGCGGCGGGAGAAGTGGCGGCAAAAATACTCGATCTGATCGGCATAGACGTTGGGGGTGTTGACTTCCACCGTCGCCGGCAGATTGACGATCATCGGTCGCTCGGCGCAGGGCTGCCAGACATCCGCCACCGCTTCGCAAATCTCAAGCGCAAACTCGGGCTCGGTGAAGCAGAAGGTTTCAGGCGAATATTCATATTGCCAGCGGGTCTCCGGCTGCTGTTCGCACTGCTGACGGATAAGCCGGGTGGCGCGGGTCGCGAGGGCGATCACCTCGGCCTTGTCCATGCCGAAAACCAGCTCGCGGAACAGCGGCGCGGTGGCATTGTAGAGGTGGACGGTAGCCCGGTGGGCGCCGCGCAGCGCCTCAAAGGTGCGCAGGATCAGCGGGTCTCGCGCCTGGGTCAGCACCTGGATGGTGACATCCTCCGGGATGCGCTGTTCGTCAATCAGCTGGCGGACAAAGTTGAAATCGGTTTGTGAGGCGGAAGGGAAGGCGACTTCAATCTCTTTAAAGCCGCACTCCAGCAGCAGATCCCAGAACTGCAGTTTGCGGGCGCTGTCCATGGGCTCCGCCAGCGCCTGGTTGCCGTCGCGCAGGTCAGTCGAGAGCCAGCGCGGGGCGTGGCTGATTTGCCGGTCTGGCCAGCGGCGGTCAGGCAGGGCGATCGGCGGATAGGGACGGTACTTTTCAGCAGGATGGCTCAGCATAGTGTTCTCCTTAATGGTCAGCCTTTATCCTGCCCGAGCGCAGGGTGACGGGCTTTCGCAAACGAGACAGAAACTAGCGAGAACTGGACAACCTGACGCCGTAAAAAAGGGACCCGGAGGTCCCTTTATGTGAGGCTTAGTGCGCGCCGCCGCCGCCGCCGCCGGCGCTGAACGGTGGTCTGGCGAACCACACCAGCCCCAACAGCAGGATGAAAATAGCCGCAGAAATCCAGAAGATTTCGTTGGCGGAGATAATCAGCCCCTGGTTGGTTATCTGCTGCGCTATCCAGCCGGACGCCTGCTGCTGCGTCATTCCCATGCCCTGCAGCTGATCGTATATCTGCTGCGCGTTGGGGTTAAAGGGAGTCACCGATTCGGTGAGCTGCGCATGATGCAGCGCCTCGCGGTTGGTCCACAGGGTGGTGGTGATCGAGGTCCCGATGGAGCCGGCAAGGGTACGGGTGAAGTTCGACAGGCTCGACGCCGCCGCCAGCCGCTCCGGCGGCAGGCCAGAGAGGGTGATGGTGGTCAACGGCATGAAGAAGCAGGCCACCGCGAAGCCCTGGATAAACTGTGGCCACGCCGAGGCGCCAAAGTCCATCCCCGGTTCGAAGGTCCAGGCGCGCCAGTAGAAGCAGACCGCGTACATAATAAAGCTGAAGGTGACCAGCCGCCGCATGTCGAGCTTATGCGCGAAGCGGCCGATAATCGGCGACAGAATGACCGGGATCACCCCCACCGGCGCCGACGCCAGGCCGGCCCAGGTCGCGGTGTAGCCGTAGACCTCCTGCAACAGCTGCGGCAGCAGCACGATGGCGCCGAAGTAGAGCATATAGGCCAGACTGATACAGAGGCAGCCGATGGTGAAGTTGCGCGACTTAAATAGCGACAGATCGACAATCGGGTTATCGTCGGTTAGCTCCCAGACGATCAGGAAGCTTATCGCCACCACCGCCACGATGGTCAGAATGATAATCTCATTGGAGGAGAACCAGTCCAGCTCTTTACCCCGGTCCAGCATCACCTGCAGGCTACCGATACCAATGATCAGCAGCGCCAGACCGACGCCGTCGATCCGCCGCTGTTCGGTTTTGGTTTCCCGGTTGCGCAGGGTCTGCAGGGTCATCAGCACCACCGCCACGCCAATGGGCACGTTGATAAAGAAGATCCAGCCCCAGTGATAATTATCGCTGATATAGCCGCCGAGGATCGGACCGCAGATGGGCGCGACAATCACCGTCATCGACCACAGCGCCAGAGCGATAGAGCGCTTCGCCGGGGGATAGTTGCTGAGCAGCAGACTTTGCGACAGCGGGATAAGCGGCCCGGCGACGATCCCCTGAATGACGCGGAAGAAAATCAGCATCGTCAGGCTGTTGGAGACGCCGCAGGCCCAGGAGGCAATGGCGAAGGCGGTGGTTGACCACAGGAACAGCTTCACCTCGCCGACGCGCTTGGCCAGCCAGCCGGTGATCGGGATGGAGATGGCGTTAGCGACCCCGAACGAGGTGATGACCCAGGTCCCCTGGCTCAGCGACGAGCCAAGGTTGCCGGCAATGGTCGGGATCGCCACGTTGGCGATAGTGGAATCCAGCACCTGCATGAACGTCGCGAGCGACAGCGCAATGGTCATAATGACCAGTTGCGCGCCTTCCAGCGGTTTTTGCTGTTGCATTACACTCACCCCGAATTATCCGGCGTTGGCCTGAATGATCTCGTCTATCAGCTTATTAACCGGATCGAGAGCGATTTCGCGGGCATTGCTCTCGTAAACCGGGGAGCTCCGCACCTGGCTGGCCAGCATTTCACCATCGCGATCGGTGGTGTTGACTTCCACCAGCGTCGAGAGGCCGATACGCAGCGGGTGTTCCGCTAGTTGTTTTTCATCCAGCTCGATACGAACCGGCAGGCGTTGTACCACTTTGATCCAGTTGCCGGTGGCATTCTGCGCCGGCAGCAGAGAGAAGGCGCTGCCGGTGCCCATATCCAGACCGACCACTTTACCGGTGTATTTCACGTCATCGCCATAGATATCGCTGATCACGGTGGCCGGCTGGCCGATACGCATATGCGCCAGCTGAGTCTCTTTAAAGTTAGCATCGATCCACAGGTTGGTCGCCGGGACCACCGCCATCAGCGGCGTGGTGGTGCCAATCTGCGCGCCAGGCTGTACCGAGCGACGGGAAACGTAGCCGCTAATCGGGCTGACGATCTGCGTACGCTGCAGGGCCAGCCAGGCGTTACGCACTTCAGTGGCCGCCTGGAGCACCGCCGGCTGCTGTTCCAGCCTGGTGCCCAGCACGATCGCCTGGTTGGCGTTGTACTGCTGGATTGCCACGTCGAGTTCGGCCTGTGCGCTGGCGACGGTATCGCGGGCGTGCTGCAGCTCTTCGCGGCCAATGAGGTTCGCGGCGCCCAGCGGGATGCGGCGGTTCAGGTCAGCCTGCGCCTGGGCGAGGGCGGTTTTTTTGACGTCGATATTTGCCTGCAGCTGCTTGCTGTTGATCATCTGCTGGCGGGTCTGACGCACGCTGGCGGCCAGTTGGGTCTTAGCCTTTTCAAACGCCTGTTGGGCATCGGTCCGATCGAGCGTGACCAGCGGATCGCCTTTCTGCACGTAGTCCGTGTTGTCAGCCCAGACTTTGGTCACGCTGCCCGCGACCTGAGCCATAATTTGTACCTGATTCCCTGCCACGTAGGCATCGTCGGTCTCTTCGTAGTGACGCAGTACCAGAAACCAGTAAATCCCATATGCCACGGCAATAATAATGAAGAGCAATGTCAGCAACAGAAGGGCGCCTTTACGCTTTCCTTTTTTGCTGCCTGGTTGCTGCGGGGTTTGGCTCTCCGCATTTGCACTCATGTTATTCTCCACGATCTTATTATTTCACATCGGCTGAGCCGACCTGTTTATCAGAAAGGCCAGCAGAGATCTGCTGGCCTGGCTGTTTTCCTTGCAACGTAAAAATGGGCTGAGCGACGCCGCCCTTAGCGTAGAGAGTCCGCTAGCACGCCTTCTTCTTCCATCTGATCAAGGCGGCTCAGGAGTTTGCGGGTGATGTGTTCGAGCTGATCTTTTTCGCTGGTGCTAAGTGAAGACCACAGCTGATGCAGACAGTTATGCTGCGGCGGCAGGACTTCACGCAAAAACTGATGGCCCTTTTCGGTCAGTTGCAGATGCAAACAGCGACGATCGTTATCGCTCTCGCGGCGCTCAATCCAGCCGCGTTTTTCCAGTTCATCAGCGATACGGGTGGCGTTGGTACGTGACGAGCCCAGCGCACAGCTCAGCTCGGACGGCTGGATGCTGTGGTTTTCCTGTGACTCCAGCGTAATCAGCGCCATAAATAATGTCTCGTTAATTCCCTGCGCTTTGAGCATTTTATTGCGATTTTCCAGCAGCTTACCTTGCATATGCATGCAAAGACGAGTTAACAGGATCTCCTGAAACGGGAAATCTTCATGGCGGCTGGCGCGAAACTTGAGCATTTGCTCAATGGGAGTAAACGAACTATCCATTTGGGTATGACCTCATTAATTACAGCCGATATAATAACTATTGTGACAAATAAATCAAATGAATTATTGACCAAAATTGATACATAAAGCTTAGAG
>NZ_JAGRQY010000014.1:0-26741 GCF_018223905.1 Klebsiella sp. 28 | reverse complement strand
TCGAAAGACCGGGCTTTTTGTTTTATCTGTTGTTTGTCGGTGAGCGCTCTCCTGAGGAGGACAAATCCGCCGGGAGCGGATTTGAACGTTGCGCAGCAACGGCCCGGAGGGTGGCGGGCAGGACGCCCGCCATAAACTGCCAGGCATCAAACAAGTGAAGAGCCTATCCTGCCGGATGGGCTTTTTGCGTTTCTGTCGTCCGGCCAGCGTGCCGGTATGCCTCCCCGGTGGCGCTGCGCTTGCCGGGGCTACGGATCCGACACGGGGCTACGTCCCTGTGGCCGGACAAGGTGCGCAGCACCGCCTCCGGGAAAATCCCTCCTATATCACCGTCGATAAATGACTATTGCCTCTCTAACCAACTCACAATAAATGTCGCGATCTGTGGTACATCATTTAAATCCAGCAGCGGAAGTGATGTCGCGATCGATACATCGCTGGCCACGGCGATGGTATGCTCATCAATTACCAGCTCTTCTACACGATGGCCGCTGTTTTGCCGAAAAAGCAGGATCTTCGGCACGGGTTCATGTTTGAACCCCTCCACTAAAACCAGGTCCAGTTTGCTGGCATCCATTCGACTGACCAGCCACGTGAGATCTAATTCCGGCTTCTCTGGCGTCTCGGTCATCAATGCCCACCGCTGTTCGCTGGCGACAATAGTTTGCGCAGCGCCCGCCTTACGCAGTTCATAGCTATCTTTGCCCGGCTTATCCACGTCCATATCATGATGGGTGTGCTTTATCAGTCCCGGGCGTAATCCTAGAGCGCAAAGCTCAGGGATAAGACGCTTTAATAATGTTGTTTTTCCGGTACCGCTCCATGCGGCGATCGCCAGTAATGGGATCATGATGGCTCCTGCATCTGCTGCAAATCTTCGAGCGTATTTACATTAATGAAAGCAGTTTTCACATCGCTGAAATTCACCGGGCGCCCACCCATTTGTCGCATAAAAACCATCACCCTGCGCTCTCCATGTGCCAGATAAGCCTCCAGTTCCGGAATGATTTGACGATGAACTAATGCAACGGCAGGATGATCCCGTTCGCCGTCATGGGCCCAAACGACCGGTGCGTCCCCTCTCTGCTGGATAAAGCGCTCCACCAAAAAGGACGGAATGAACGGCGTGTCGCAGGGGCAAAAAACAAACCATGGGCTCGCGACCTGCTGCATCACAGCAAGCATTCCGGCCAGCGGCCCCTGATAACCCTCCTGTATGTCTCGAAAGACCGGATATCCGCTGGCACGCCACTGTTCAAGATGACGATTGGCGCTAATGACTAACTCATCTACCTGCGGGGCTAATGCTTCCGCGACGTGTCGCCAGAGAGGGCGACCATTTAGCGCCTGTAATCCTTTATCAATGCCGCCCATCCGCGTGGCCCTGCCGCCCGCCAGCACGACGCCGGTTATCGCCTCGCTTTGCATATGAATATCGCCTCTTTCATTGTGGGATTGACCCTGTTAACTTGTCCCTATCAAGAGTAAGGAGCATGACCATGAAATGTAAACGTCTGAATGAAGTAATTGAACTCCTCCAGCCAGCCTGGCAAAAAGAGCCTGAACTGAACCTGATGCAATTTTTGCAGAAGCTGGCGAAAGAGGCCGGCTATGATGGCGAACTGAGCGATCTTTCCGACGATATTCTGATCTATCACCTGAAGATGCGCGACTCTTCCAAAGATGCTGTCATCCCGGGTATTCAGAAGGATTATGAAGAGGACTTTAAAACCGCGCTGCTGCGCGCCCGCGGGGTAATAAAAGAGTAAAAGGTTGTAAGCGCTACCGCGTAAAGTGCAATGAGATGATATCCTGAACTATTCGTACGATTATCGGATGTCAGGATGCACGATAAGGCTTTTACTTTTCAGACGCTTCGCCCGGATACCATTATCGATGGGTTATTCGATCTGGGTATGCGGGTGGACTCCGGCCTCACCCCGCTAAACAGCTATGAGAACCGCGTTTATCAGTTCCAGGACGAAGAGCGCCATCGCTATGTGGTAAAGTTCTATCGTCCTGAGCGCTGGTCCGCAGAACAGATCCTTGAAGAACACCAGTTTGCGCTTCAGCTTGTAGAAGATGAAGTGCCCGTTGCTGCGCCGCTCTTATTTAATGACAGCACGCTTCATCAGCATCAGGGATTCTACTTTGCCGTTTTCCCAAGCCTTGGCGGTCGTCAGTTCGAAGCGGATAACCTTGATCAGATGGAATGGGTTGGCCGCTATCTGGGGCGCCTGCACCAGACGGGCTGCAAACAGCGCTTTACTGCCCGCCCGGAAATTGGCGTGCAGGAGTACCTGCTGGAACCGCGTCAGGTGTTTGAGCAGGCGACGCTGATCCCCTCTGGCCTGAAGGCCGATTTCCTGAAGGCGACCGATAAACTCATTGCTGCCGTCATGGAGCAATGGCACGGCCGCGGGAACACGTTGCGCCTGCACGGTGACTGCCATGCCGGTAATATCCTCTGGCGCGACGGACCACTGTTTGTCGACTTAGACGATGCGCGTACCGGCCCGGCGATTCAGGATCTGTGGATGCTGCTCAACGGCGATAAGGCTGAACAGCGTATGCAGCTGGAGACTATTGTCGAGGCCTATGAGGAATTCAGCCCCTTTAACAGCGATGAAATCGCGCTGATTGAACCTTTACGCGCTATGCGACTGGTTTATTATCTGGCGTGGTTGCTCAGACGCTGGGACGATCCCGCTTTCCCGGTCAATTTCCCCTGGTTAACCGGGGAGGATTACTGGCGGGGGCAGACGTCGACTTTTCTTGAGCAGGTGAAGGTTCTACAGGAACCCCCGCTTCAGTTAACGCCAATGTATTAATGTGATATATCCAGGAGAGAGTAAATCATGAAAAAAGTTTGGCTGGCGCTGGCTGGTATGATTCTGGCTTTTAGTGCATCCGCTGCCCAGATCACCGACGGCAAGCAGTACATCACCCTTGATAAGCCGATTGCTGGCGAGCCGCAGGTGCTCGAGTTCTTTTCGTTCTACTGCCCGCACTGCTACCAGTTTGAAGAAGTGCTGCATGTCTCTGACAATGTGCGCCAGAAACTGCCGGAAGGCACTAAAATGACCAAATACCACGTTGAGTTCCTGGGTCCGCTGGGCAAGGATCTGACGCAGGCATGGGCGGTGGCCATCGCGCTGGGCGTTGAAGACAAAATTACTGCGCCGATGTTCGAAGCCGTGCAGAAAAACCAGACTGTGCAGAGTGTGGCTGACATTCGTAAAGTGTTTGTCGACGCTGGCGTGAAAGGGGAAGACTACGATGCCGCATGGAATAGCTTCGTGGTGAAATCTCTGGTCGCTCAGCAAGAGAAAGCGGCAGCCGATCTGCAGCTGCAGGGCGTACCGGCTATGTATGTTAATGGTAAATACCAGCTGAATCCGCAGGGGATGGACACCAGCAATATGGATGTCTTCGTCGCTCAGTATGCGGATACCGTGAAGCAACTGGTAGAGAAGAAATAAAAAAAACGCCGGTCACTGACCGGCGTTACTTTATCTGTTTTGCAATAGCTACCGCTCTTTGTCCCTCATGATGTCAGTCAACTGACGGTCTTTCTCTTCCCATAGGCCATTCAGCCAGCGCTGGAAGCTGCGCTTAAAGTTCTTATCGTTAACGTAATCGCCGTGCAGCTCTTCGCCAATAGGGACCAGATTGATACGGACCACAATGCGCGTCAGGCGGCCGCTTAACATATCGTAAAATGGTCTTGTATGATTATCCGGGTAGCACAGCGTGACGTTCAGCAGTTTATCGAACTGCGAACCGAGTACGTTGAGCGCCATGGCGATACCAGCGGCTTTCGGCGGTAACAGGTTGTGGTAAGGAGAGCGCGTTTCGCGCTTTTTTTCTTCGGTAAAACGCGAGCCTTCCACAAAATTGACGATAGTCGTCGGATGCGCGCGAAATTTTTCACACGAACGGCGGGTGGTTTCGACATCTTTACCGCGGCGCTCCGGGTGACGAATAAGATAGCTGCGCGAGTAGCGGCGCATAAAAGGCATATCCAGCGCCCAGCAGGCGAGGCCAATGAAGGGTACCCACGCCAGCTGTTGTTTAAGGAAGTACTTATTCATCGGAATATGCTTGCGGAACAGCACGCATAGCACCACGATGTCTGCCCAGCTGTGGTGGTTGCTGATCAGCAGATACCAGTTCTTTTTGTTCAGGCCTTCCAGACCCTGGACGTCCCATTTTAGCCAGGGATTGAGATGCAACAGCAGCGCCAGCCCTTCGCACCAGCAGTACATCATAAAATTGCAAAAAACGGATATAGAGCGCCATACCGCTGGAATGGGGACCAGCAGTTTAATCAGCCCGGCGACGATGATCGGTACAGAGCAGATAATGGTGACTAAGATGGTTAAGGCGATACTCAGCGGAAGTGTTATCGCAGCGAGTAATCTCGACATAGTTAGTTTATTCAGAAAGTTAGGCTGACAAAGAGCGCCTTTAAGCTGCGCAAGAGGCTGATTTTACCAGAAAACGCGGCAAATGACGGGTCTTACCAGAACAGAAAAAAACAAGGATCTTCTATCCACATGGAAGATTAGGTCATCAAATTAATGCCAGGATCGTTGATCTGTTTTTAAGTGGTTGATAAATAGTAAATAATACTATTTATTCATTTATTTTCAGGGGCGGATAAGCTGACGTTGTAAAACTATGCACAAAGTTATCCACAAGCTAAGTTGTCGCGCGATCGCGACGATCGTTGAATCTTTTCCGCGAATTGCGGGAAAAATTCAGGATTTCATGCCCGTCTGTGGCATCCTTTATCCATAATCTGATAAACAGGCACGGAAATTATGGTTCAGATCCCAGAAAACCCTCTCATCCTCGTTGACGGCTCCTCCTATCTTTATCGGGCGTATCATGCGTTTCCGCCGCTGACTAACAGCGCAGGGGAGCCCACCGGGGCTATGTACGGCGTACTGAATATGCTGCGCAGTTTGATACTGCAGTATCAACCGACTCATGCCGTCGTGGTCTTTGATGCGAAAGGGAAAACCTTCCGTGATGAATTGTTCGAGCATTACAAATCTCACCGCCCGCCGATGCCGGACGATCTGCGCGCGCAGATTGAGCCGTTGCATAAGATGGTGAAAGCGATGGGGCTGCCGCTGATGGCTGTCCCGGGCGTCGAAGCTGACGATGTGATTGGCACCCTGGCGCGGGAAGCGGAAAGGGCAGGTCGCCCAGTCCTGATCAGCACCGGCGATAAAGACATGGCCCAGCTGGTGACGCCGGGCATCACCCTGATCAATACCATGACCAACACTATCCTCGGACCGGATGAGGTGGTTACTAAGTACGGCGTCCCGCCGGAGCTGATTATTGATTTCCTGGCGCTGATGGGCGACTCCTCGGATAACATTCCCGGCGTGCCGGGCGTGGGCGAAAAGACCGCCCAGGCGCTGCTGCAAGGCCTCGGCGGCCTTGATACGCTGTATGCGGAACCGGAGAAGATCGCTGAACTGAGCTTCCGCGGCGCGAAAACGATGGCGGCGAAGCTCGAGCAGAACAAGGACGTGGCTTATCTCTCTTATCAGCTGGCGACCATCAAAACCGACGTCGAGCTGGAGCTCACCTGCGAAGAGCTGGAGGTGCAGCCGCCGGCGGCAGACGATCTGCTGGCGCTGTTCAGACAGTATGAATTTAAGCGCTGGACCACCGACGTTGAGGCCGGAAAATGGCTGCAGGCTAAGGGGGGCAAACCGGCTGCGAAACCTGCAGTGCCTGCAGCAGCGGCAGAAGCGGAAGAAGAGGTTGAAGCCGCTACTGCACTTTCAGCAGAGCATTATGTCACTATCCTTGATGAGGCTACGCTGCTCACCTGGATCGATAAGCTGAAGCAGGCGCCGCTCTTTGCCTTTGATACGGAAACCGACAGCCTGGATAACATCTCCGCCAACATGGTTGGTCTTTCATTCGCTGTTGAGCCAGGCGTGGCCGCCTATGTCCCGGTAGCGCATGATTACCTTGATGCGCCGGATCAGATCCCGCGCGAGCGCGTGCTGACGCTGCTTAAACCGCTGCTGGAGGATGAGAAGGTGCTCAAGGTCGGGCAAAATCTCAAATACGATCGCGGCATTTTGGCTAATTACGACATTGAGCTGCGCGGGATTGCGTTCGATACCATGCTCGAGTCTTACATTCTCGACAGCGTGGCGGGCCGCCACGATATGGACAGTCTTTCCGACCGCTGGCTGAAACATAAAACCATTACCTTCGAAGAGATCGCTGGTAAAGGTAAGAATCAGCTCACCTTTAACCAGATTGCGCTGGAAGAGGCTGGTCGCTACGCGGCGGAAGATGCCGACGTTACGCTCCAGCTGCATCTGAAGATGTGGCCGAAGCTACAGCAGCATGAAGGCCCGCTGAATATCTTCCAGCACATTGAAATGCCGCTGGTGCCGGTGCTGTCTCGCGTTGAGCGCAACGGCGTTAAAATCGACCCCGCCGTGCTGCATGCGCACTCGCAGGAAATTGCCCAGCGCCTGGTTGAGCTGGAGCAGCGGGCACATGAGATCGCCGGGGAAGCGTTTAATCTCTCCTCCACCAAACAGCTGCAAACGATCCTGTTTGAAAAACAGGGTATCAAGCCGCTGAAGAAGACGCCGGGCGGTGCGCCGTCCACCTCTGAAGAGGTGCTGGAAGAGCTGGCGCTCGATTATCCGTTGCCGAAAGTGATTCTGGAGTATCGTGGGCTGGCGAAGCTGAAGTCTACCTATACCGATAAGCTGCCGCTGATGATTAACCCCAAAACGGGCCGCGTGCATACCTCCTATCATCAGGCGGTCACCGCCACCGGCCGTTTGTCGTCTACCGATCCAAACCTGCAAAACATTCCGGTGCGTAACGAAGAAGGGCGCCGTATTCGCCAGGCGTTTATCGCGCCGGAAGATTACGTCATTGTCTCGGCGGACTACTCGCAAATCGAGCTGCGCATTATGGCGCACCTGTCGCGGGATAAAGGCCTGCTGACCGCCTTCGCGGAAGGGAAGGATATTCACCGGGCGACGGCGGCTGAAGTATTTGGCTTACCGCTGGACAGCGTCAGCAGCGAACAGCGGCGCAGTGCGAAAGCCATCAACTTCGGTCTGATCTACGGCATGAGCGCCTTTGGCCTGGCCCGCCAGCTGAACATCCCGCGTAAAGAAGCGCAGAAGTACATGGATCTTTATTTCGAGCGTTATCCGGGCGTCCTGGAGTATATGGAGCGCACCCGCGCACAGGCGAAGGAGCAAGGGTATGTTGAAACGCTGGATGGCCGTCGACTCTATTTGCCGGATATCAAGTCCAGCAATGGCGCTCGTCGTGCCGGCGCGGAGCGTGCGGCGATTAACGCCCCGATGCAGGGGACGGCTGCGGATATTATCAAGCGGGCGATGATTGCCGTTGATGAATGGCTGCGGAGCGAGAAACCTCGCGTGCGGATGATCATGCAGGTTCACGATGAACTGGTCTTTGAAGTGCATAAGGATGAGCTCGATGCCGTATCGAAAAAGATCCACGAACTGATGGAGAACAGCACTACGCTGGCGGTACCGTTGCTGGTGGAAGTGGGCAGCGGCGAAAACTGGGATCAAGCGCACTAAGTATACAAAGCGCAACGCGATTTTCTGTAAGTAAGCAACATAACTTATAGAGTTTTGTGAGGATCATTTGAATTTGCTATGTAAATAGTGAAAAAAAACTACAAAAAATGCTTTATCCGTGAGCGAAAGAAGAGTAAAGTTATTCGCGTAGGGTACAGAGGTAAGATGTTCTATCTTTCAGACCTTTTACTTCACGTAATCGGATTTGGCTGAATATTTTAGCCGCCCCGGTCATTTATGACCGGGGCGTTTTTTATTGCGCGAAAGAAAAGTTTTAGGCTGTGAAAACAACGTAGTATGAACGTCCGGATAGGGCGCTACGCGCCGTTATCCGGAAAAAGCGGGGGTTACTCGGCGTCTTCGACGGCTTCTTGCGGCGGGATTTCGTTAAACCAGCTATCCAGCTTCTGTCGCAGCTTATCGACGCCAGATTTTTTCAGCGAAGAGAAGGGTTCAACCTGGACATCGCCATTGAAGGCCAGTACCGCTTCACGCACCATATTCACTTGCGCTTTACGCGCGCCGCTGGCGAGTTTATCGGCTTTGGTGAGCAGTACCAGCACCTGAATATCGCTCTCTACCGCCCATTCGATCATCTGCTGATCGAGATCTTTAAGCGGATGACGTATGTCCATCAGCACCACGAGACCCTTCAGGCACAGACGTTTTTCCAGGTATTCCCCCAGCGCGCGCTGCCACTTGATCTTCATCTCTTCGGGTACTTGCGCATAACCATAGCCGGGCAGGTCGACAAGGCGCTTGCCCTCAGCGACTTCGAACAGGTTAATCAGCTGCGTACGCCCCGGGGTTTTGGAGGTACGCGCCAGGTTCTTCTGATTAGTCAGCGTATTCAGCGCGCTGGATTTTCCCGCGTTGGAGCGGCCGGCGAACGCCACTTCAATACCGGTATCGGCAGGAAGATGGCGGATATCTGGCGCGCTAGTGACAAAGTGCGTCAGTTGATAATTCCAGTTGGTCAAGACGGTCGTCTCCGTTAAAACAGGCTATGGCAGGGATTATACCTGAACAGCAGAAAAAGGCTGTTTTTACCGCACGCCGTTCCTGTAAGTAAAAACCATATGGTTTGTGAGACATTGACTATTCTTTGTATAGGACATACCTGAGGAAAATAAGACAAACCATATTTAACGTGTTGAAAATTAATCAATTATAGAAATAGAGAATTCTGAAAATAGATTTTTAACTGCCAGACTGGTTGTCGATTTTTGTCAACAAGGTAAAGTAATACACAACGGCGGGGATGCTGAAAGGATTAGGACTCAGGACGAGGAGTCAGGAAGCGCCAGGAGGCGAAGACCACAGGATAGTCAGGATGACGCGCGTCTTGGAGACGTTTTACAGGGAAAAGGAAGAAACAGGGACCGTTGGACGCTAAGGGAAAGACAGGGTGAGTCGTTAGCGAACAGGGAAAGAAGAGCCCGTTAAGGGTGGTCAGTGAGGAAAAAGGCGACAGAGTAATCTGTCGCCTTTTTTCTTTGCTTGCTTTCTGCTAGATTCCGCCTCAATTCTATACTGAATACTACTGTCTGAAGATTACACATCATGAAAAAACCGACATCCGCCACCCGTGGCAAATCCGGCCGCAAGTCGCGTGAAGAGTTAAATCAGGAAGCTCGCGATCGCAAACGGCAGAAGAAACATCGTGGCCACGCGGCAGGCAGTCGCGCGAACGGCGGCGATGCGGCTTCGGCGGGTAAAAAACAGCGTCAGGCGCAAGATCCGCGCGTGGGTAGCAAAAAACCGATCCCGCTGGGCGTGAGCGAAAGCAGCGCTCCAGCCCCCAAGCAGCATAAACCAAAGAGCGAGAAACCTATGCTTTCACCGCAGGCTGAGCTGGAGTTGCTGGAGAATGATGAGCGCCTGGACGCGCTGCTGGAACGTCTGGAAGAGGGCGGCACCCTGAATGCTGAAGAGCAGGGCTGGGTGGACGCCAAACTGGATCGCATTGATGAGCTGATGCAGCAGCTCGGCCTCTCTTACGATGATGAAGATGAAGAAGAGGAAGAGCGTCAGGAAGATATGATGCGTCTGCTGAAGGGTGGAAACTAACATTTGCATCCCATCGGATTCCCGGTACTCCTTATAACCCTTCTGGTTATATGTTATCTGCTGTGGTTATTCGTTAAACTACGACGGTTGTCGCGGCGTCAGAAATGGCTGCGCAACCGGCTCATGACCCGCGGTGCGGTGGGGCCGGGACGGCGTACCCGTCGGCGGCACCATCGGAAGGAGTGAGCATGTCTGAGCAGATAATCGACTGGGATCTGGCCCTGATCCAGAAATATAACTATTCCGGGCCGCGCTATACCTCGTATCCCACCGCGCTGGAGTTTTCACCGCAATTTGGCGCGGCGGAATTCGATGCCGCTGTGGCCCGTTACCCACAGCGTCCCCTGTCGCTGTACGTGCATATCCCGTTTTGCCATAAGCTGTGTTATTTCTGCGGCTGCAATAAGATAGTCACCCGCCAGCAGCATAAGGCCGATCAATATCTCGATGTCCTTGAACAGGAGATCATCCACCGCGCGCCGCTGTTTGCCACTCGCCAGGTGAAGCAACTGCACTGGGGGGGCGGCACGCCAACTTATCTCAATAAGGCGCAAATCAGTCGCCTGATGGATCTGTTGCGCAGCCATTTCCATTTCAGCGCGGAAGCCGAGATCTCCATTGAGGTCGATCCGCGTGAAATCGAGCTGGATGTCCTCGATCATTTACGCGCTGAGGGTTTCAACCGCCTGAGTATGGGCGTACAGGACTTCAATAAAGAGGTTCAGCGTCTGGTTAACCGTGAGCAGGACGAAGCGTTCATCTTTGATTTGCTCAACCATGCGCGGGAGATTGGTTTTACCTCGACCAATATCGACCTCATTTATGGCCTGCCGAAGCAAACGCCGGAGAGCTTCGCCTTTACCCTGCAAAAGGTCGCCGAGCTCAATCCTGACCGCCTGAGCGTGTTTAACTATGCGCATCTGCCCACGCTCTTTGCCGCTCAGCGGAAGATTAAAGATGCCGATCTGCCCTCCGCTGAGCAGAAGCTGGAGATCCTGCAGGAAACCATCGGCTCGCTGACGACGGCAGGCTATCAGTTTATCGGCATGGACCATTTCGCCCGTCCCGATGATGAATTAGCGGTCGCGCAACGTCACGGCGTACTGCATCGTAATTTCCAGGGCTACACCACTCAGGGCGATACCGATCTGCTGGGGATGGGCGTTTCGGCGATCAGCATGATTGGCGACAGCTACGCCCAGAACCAAAAAGAGCTCAAGCAGTACTACCAGCAGGTAGCAGAGCAAGGGAACGCCCTGTGGCGCGGGATCGCGTTAACTCGCGATGACTGTCTGCGTCGCGACGTGATTAAAGCGTTGATCTGTAACTTCCAGCTGGATATCGCGGCGGTCGAGGCGCAGTGGGACGTGGATTTTGCGTCTTATTTCGCCGAGGATCTGAAGCTGCTGGCGCCGCTGGCGCATGACGGGCTGGTGGCTGTGGATGATAAGGTCATTCAGGTGACGGCGAAAGGCCGCCTGCTGATCCGCAACATCTGTATGTGCTTTGATGCCTACCTACGGCAAAAGGCCCGGATGCAGCAGTTCTCACGGGTTATTTAATGTTTTCCCCCTCTCCCGCAGGAGAGGGGGAACAATTAGCTGAACAGCCCGACCAGCGCAGCGCACAGCACGGCAGCGACTGCCGTTTGTGGCGTGTGACTCGCAGCGGCGCCGCTCGATATCATACTCACCAGTGATTCAAACATGATGCTCTCCCCTAATGCCGGGGACGATCATACTCAACTCATCGGAACAGTAAAGTACAAAATAGCAGCACTTTGCGCCGATCGGCTATTTTTCATCATGCTGTTGAACCCTACTCCATACCCAACTCTTTTAGCTTACGCGTCAGGGTATTACGTCCCCATCCCAGCAGGCGCGCAGCCTCCTGCTTGTGCCCCTGAGTATGGCGCAGGGCGGTCGTTAGCAGCGTGCGCTCCATTTCGGGTTGCGCTTCTGAGAGCAGGTTTTGATGACCGGATCGCAACGCCCGATCGGCCCACTGACCCAGCAGCGTCGCCCAGCTGTCAGGCTGCATCTGCGTTGGGCTATCAGGAATCGTGGTCTCAAACAGTTCGCTCGGCAGATCCTGCGTCAGCACCTCCTGGCCGGCGGCCATGACGGTGAGCCAGCGACAGGTGTTTTCCAGCTGACGGACGTTGCCTGGCCACGCCAGGCGGGTCAGCGCTGTCTCCGTTTCCGGATGCAGCTGTTTGGCTTCAACGCCGAGCTCGCGGGCGGCTATCTGCAGAAAATGGCGGGCCAGGCGTGGAATATCTTCCCGGCGCTCACGCAGCGGCGGTAAATGCACCCGGATGACGTTCAGGCGGTGGAACAAATCTTCACGAAATTTCCCCTCCTGCACGCGCTGTTCCAGGTTCTGGTGGGTAGCGGCGATGATCCGCACATCGACCTTGACCGGCGCGTAACCGCCCACGCGATAAAACTGACCATCCGCCAGCACGCGCAGCAGACGAGTCTGGACATCAAGCGGCATATCGCCAATTTCATCCAGGAACAGCGTACCGCCGTCAGCCTGTTCAAAGCGACCCTGACGGACGGTATTGGCGCCGGTAAAGGCTCCTTTTTCATGGCCGAACAGCTCGGACTCAATCAGGTCCTTGGGGATCGCCGCCATATTCAGCGCGATAAACGGCGCTTTTGAGCGTGGACTATGGCGATGCAGGGCATGTGCGACAAGCTCTTTACCGGTACCGGATTCGCCATTGATCAGCACGCTGATGGATGAGCGCGACAGGCGGCCAATAATGCGAAAGACATCCTGCATAGCTGGCGCTTCGCCGATGATGTCGGCGGTTGGGCTACTTATCGGCGCATTTCGCGGCTGCTGCTGCTCTTGATAGTGGCTTATCGCCCGGTCGACGAGGGCGACGGCTTCATCGATATCAAAAGGTTTGGGCAAATAATCAAACGCGCCCTGCTGATAAGCGCTGACCGCGGCGTCCAGATCGGAATGCGCGGTCATTATGATGACCGGAAGCATTGGATGGCGCTGCTTAATCTGTTTGAGCAGCGCCAGACCATCCATTCCCGGCATACGGATATCTGACAGCAGTACATCCGGGGTTTTGGTGGTGAGGGCATCTAGCACCTCATTGCCGCTTTCGAACGTTGTGCAGCTCAAGCCGGCTCCGGTGAGCGCGCGTTCAAGCACCCAGCGGATGGAGCTATCGTCATCAACGATCCAGGCTATCCCTCGTTGCATAAACACCTCTACTTCCGAATAGGCAGGTATACCGAAAATTCGGTATGACCCGGCCAGCTGGTGAATTCAATTTTGCCGGAGTGCTGATCGATAAGGCTACGGGCGATAGATAAGCCCAGGCCGGTACCGCCTTCGCGGCCGCTGACCATCGGATAGAACAGCGTATCCTGGAGATGGGGCGGAATACCCGGGCCATTATCTTCAACGTCGATGCGGGCGGCGAGGCGATAACGCACCCCGTGCAGCGTCAGCTGGAAAGCGGTGCGGGTGCGAAGAATAATTTCGCCCCCTTCCGGCCCCAGCGCCTGCAGCGCATTACGGACGATGTTCAGCAACACCTGTTCAATTTGATCCGGGTCGTGGGGTAGCTCTGGTAGGCTGGGGTCGTAATCGCGGATCAACTTCACGTTGTCCGGCAACTCCATGGAAACCAGTTTAACTACCCGTTCGGCGACTTTGTGGATGCTTTCGGTAACGTGCATGCCCGGATGCTGTGGTCCGAGCAGGCGGTCGACCAGATTTCTTAGCCGGTCGGCCTGCTCAATGATCACTTTGGTATATTCCGTTAGCGCCGGGTCGGGCAGCGCTTTGCTGAGCAGCTGGGCCGCGCCGCGCAGGCCGCCTAACGGGTTTTTTATCTCATGCGCCAGGCCGCGGACGAGGTCGCGAGCGGCGACCTGCTGCGCATGCTGCAGCTGCTCCTGGCTCAGGCGGCGCTGATTATCCATCGGCGCCATTTCCAGCAGAATAAAGCCTTCCGGCAGCCGCTGGGCGGTCAACGACAGGATGTGCGAACGGCCATCGATAACCAGCGTCACTTCGTTATCGGTAAATCCCTGGCCCGCCTGCAGACTCTCCTGCATCAGCCCGATATTCAACGAAAAATAGCTCAACAGCTCAGGTAATGGGGTGCCAAACAGTTTGCGCGAGCTCTGCGCCAGCAGCTGCTGCGCCGCAGGGTTGGCAAAGTGCACCGCCAGGTCATCATCGACCAGTAAAATACTGTTGATAAGGGAGTTAAGGATCTGCCCAGCATCGGGCAGTGTGCCTGTTGCCATTCGACAGTCTCCTGAAAATGAGTGCACCAATTTAGTGCAGTATAGCTTTTTATCGGTAAAAAGCTCGCGAGATCAGCGTGTTGGTGGAGAAAAAAGCCCATCCTGAGATGGGCTGAAAGTTTCCACGGCAACAAAATATCCCGGGCATCTCGCGCCACAACACGACATACCCTGGATTTACAGCAAAATTAGACGCTGTAGTACAGTTCGAACTCAACCGGATGCGGAGTCATGCGTACGCGGTCGTTCTCTTCCATACGCAGGGCGATGTAGGCATCGATAGCGTCATTGGTGAACACGCCGCCAGCGGTCAGGAACTCGCGGTCAGCATCCAGGGCCTGCAGGGCTTCTTCCAGAGAACCGGCAACCTGCGGGATCTCTTTCGCTTCTTCCGGCGGCAGGTCATACAGGTTTTTATCCATTGCTTCGCCCGGATGGATTTTGTTCTTGATACCATCAAGGCCAGCCATCAGCAGCGCCGCAAAGCACAGGTACGGGTTGGCAGCCGGGTCCGGGAAGCGCACTTCGATACGACGCGCTTTCGGAGAGGTCACCACCGGAATACGGATAGAGGCAGAGCGGTTACGGGCAGAGTAAGCCAGCATAACCGGCGCTTCGTAACCCGGGACCAGACGCTTGTAGGAGTTGGTGGTCGGGTTCGCCAGGGCGTTGATGGCTTTAGCGTGTTTGATTACGCCGCCGATGTAGAACAGCGCCTGCTCAGACAGACCGGCGTATTTGTCGCCGGAGAACAGGTTGGTCCCGTTTTTCGCCAGAGACATATGGCAGTGCATGCCGGAGCCGTTGTCGCCGAACATCGGTTTCGGCATAAAGGTCGCGGTTTTACCAAAGCGGTGAGCGACGTTGTGAACAACGTATTTGTAAATCTGAATTTCATCCGCTTTTTTGGTCATGGTATTGAAGCGGGTTGCCACTTCGTTCTGACCTGCGGTTGCTACTTCATGGTGATGGGCTTCAACAACCAGACCCATCTCTTCCATGATCATACACATGGTGGAACGGATGTCCTGAGAAGAGTCTACTGGCGGAACCGGGAAGTAACCCCCTTTCACGCCCGGACGGTGACCTTTGTTACCGCCTTCGTATTTGGTAGAGGAGTTCCACGCACCTTCAATGTCATCGATCGCGACATGGGAGCCGGAGATAGAGGCGCCAAAACGGATGTCGTCGAACAGGAAGAATTCTGGTTCTGGCCCGAACAGGACGGTATCAGCGATGCCGGTGGCGCGCAGGTACTCTTCAGCGCGTTTCGCGATGGAGCGCGGGTCACGGTCATAGCCCTGCAGGGTGCCTGGCTCGAGGATATCGCAGCGGATGATCAGGGTCGGTTCTTCGTAGAACGGGTCAATGACCGCGGTGGACGCGTCCGGCATCAGGACCATGTCAGATTCGTTGATACCTTTCCAGCCACCAATCGAGGAGCCATCAAACATTTTGCCTTCTTCGAAGAATTCGGCATTTACCTGATGAGACGGAATCGTGACGTGCTGTTCTTTACCTTTGGTATCGGTGAAGCGCAGATCGACAAACTTCACTTCGTGCTCGTTCAGCATCGTCAAAACGTGTTCAGCGGACATACTTAAACTCTCCCGGATTGGTCATTGTCGTCGTGGTAACGAAAACTTCATACTGCTTAAAAGTGGCGTTGTTGCCTTAAAAAATATAAAGCGAAATCTGTGCCAACTTTTAAATGCCCCATAAAACGCTGTATCATGCGCACCATAGTGCAAAAGGACTGCACCATGATGGAGATAATGCACCAAAATAGTGCTTCAGTGTGAACATTGAGCACCATTTTGGTGCAATTTTTGTTACGGTGCCCTTTTATCGCTCCGTGAAAGCGGTCACAAAGAAACTCTGCAATACTTGTTTGCGGAGGATGTTTGTGATCCTGTTCAGTCCTTCGCTTAATACGTGTACAATAACGCGCTATTTCTAATGCCTGAGGCAAAGTTGTGATCGAAAATCTGCGTAATATCGCCATCATCGCGCACGTTGACCATGGTAAAACTACCCTGGTTGACAAGCTGCTACAGCAATCCGGTACGTTCGACGCACGTACTGAAGCACAAGAACGTGTGATGGACTCCAACGATTTGGAGAAAGAGCGTGGGATTACCATCCTCGCGAAAAACACCGCAATCAAATGGAATGATTACCGTATCAACATCGTTGATACCCCAGGGCACGCCGACTTCGGAGGTGAAGTTGAGCGTGTTATGTCCATGGTTGACTCTGTGCTGCTGGTGGTAGATGCCTTTGATGGCCCGATGCCGCAAACGCGCTTCGTGACCAAAAAAGCTTTTGCCCACGGTCTGAAGCCGATCGTGGTCATCAACAAAGTTGACCGCCCGGGCGCGCGTCCGGACTGGGTTGTCGATCAGGTGTTCGACCTGTTCGTTAACCTCGATGCGACCGACGAACAGCTGGACTTCCCGATCGTTTACGCGTCCGCGCTGAACGGTATCGCGGGTCTGGATCACGAAGACATGGCTGACGACATGACCCCGCTGTACCAGGCGATTGTCGATCGCGTGCCGGCGCCGGACGTTGATCTTGACGGTCCGCTGCAGATGCAGATCTCCCAGCTGGACTACAACAACTACGTTGGTGTTATCGGCATCGGCCGCATCAAGCGCGGTAAAGTGAAGCCGAACCAGCAGGTCACTATCATCGATAGCGAAGGCAAAACCCGTAACGGTAAAGTCGGTAAAGTGCTGACTCACCTGGGTCTGGAGCGAATTGAGAGCGACGTAGCTGAAGCTGGCGACATCATCGCGATCACCGGTCTGGGCGAGCTGAACATCTCCGACACCATCTGCGACCCGCAGAATGTCGAAGCGCTGCCGGCCCTGTCCGTTGATGAGCCGACCGTTTCCATGTTCTTCAACGTCAACACCTCTCCGTTCTGCGGTAAAGAAGGTAAGTTCGTTACCTCTCGCCAGATCCTGGACCGTCTGAATAAAGAGCTGGTGCACAACGTGGCGCTGCGCGTTGAAGAAACCGAAGACGCTGATGCGTTCCGCGTTTCCGGCCGTGGTGAACTGCACCTGTCCGTTCTGATTGAAAACATGCGTCGTGAAGGTTTCGAGATGGCGGTTTCCCGTCCGAAAGTTATCTTCCGCGAAATCGACGGCCGTAAACAAGAGCCGTTCGAGAACGTGACGCTGGACGTCGAAGAGCAGCACCAGGGTTCTGTCATGCAGGCGCTGGGCGAGCGTAAAGGCGACCTGAAAAACATGAATCCGGACGGTAAAGGCCGCGTACGTCTCGACTACGTGATCCCAAGCCGCGGTCTGATCGGCTTCCGTTCAGAGTTCATGACCATGACCTCCGGTACCGGTCTGCTGTACTCCACCTTCAGCCACTACGACGACGTTCGTCCGGGCGAAGTGGGCCAGCGTAACAACGGCGTACTGATCTCCAACGGTCAGGGTAAAGCGGTAGCGTTCGCGCTGTTCGGTCTGCAGGATCGCGGTAAGCTGTTCCTCGGCCACGGCGCTGAAGTTTACGAAGGCCAGATCATCGGTATTCACAGCCGTTCCAACGACCTGACGGTAAACTGCCTGACCGGTAAGAAACTGACCAACATGCGTGCGTCTGGTACTGACGAAGCCACGGTTCTGGTTCCGCCGGTTAAGATGACCCTGGAGCAGGCTCTGGAGTTCATCGATGACGACGAACTGGTAGAAGTTACTCCGACCTCTATCCGTATCCGTAAACGTCACCTGACCGAGAACGACCGTAAACGCGCGATGCGCGGTGCAAAAGAAGAGTAATTTTTTCTTCTTGTTGTTCGCTAAACCCCGCCTCTCCGGCGGGGTTTCTTTTTTTCATTCCTGCATCACACGCCAATAGTCAAATCCAGCCTTTCCCGCTAAAGTTAATTTTCCACGGCGCGGAAGGAGACAAAAATGCTCTATATCTTTGATTTAGGTAATGTGATTGTCGACATTGACTTCAACCGGGTATTGGGAGCCTGGAGCGATTTAACCCGCATCCCGCTGGCGACGCTGAAGCAGCATTTCACCATGGGTGAGGCTTTCCATCAGCATGAGCGCGGCGAGCTCAGCGATGAAGACTTTGCCGCCGCCATGTGCCATGAAATGAATATGCCCCTCAGCTATGAACAGTTTGCTCACGGCTGGCAGGCGGTGTTTGTCGCGCTGCGCCCGGAGGTGATTACCATCATGCATAAACTTCGTGCCCAGGGGCATCGGGTGGTGGTGCTCTCCAATACCAATCGTCTGCACACCACGTTCTGGCCCGATGAATACCCGGAAGTGCGCGCGGCCGCCGATCGCATTTATCTGTCGCAGGAGATGGGATTGCGTAAGCCTGAAGCGCAAATTTATCTGCGAGTACTGGAAGAAGAGGGGTTTTCCGCCGCAGATACGGTCTTTTTTGATGATAACGTCGATAATATAGCAGGGGCCAACCGGTTGGGGATCACCAGTATCCTGGTGACTGGTAAGGAGACCATCCCTGACTATTTCGCGAAACAGCTATGCTAAAAACCGTTCATCAAAAATTACTCCACCATACCCGGCCGCTGCTGGCGTGGCTAAAGCTGCTGTGGCGGCGCATTGATGAAGACCATATGACCACCCTGGCGGGGAACCTCGCCTATGTGTCATTACTGTCCCTGGTGCCGCTGATTGCCGTCGTGTTCGCGCTGTTTGCGGCCTTTCCTATGTTCTCCGAAGTCAGCGTGCAGATCCGTCATTTTATCTTCGCCAATTTTATTCCGGCGACCGGGGATGTAATCCAGGGATATATCGAGCAGTTCGTGGCCAACTCCAGCCGCATGACCGCCGTAGGCGCCTTTGGCCTGATCGTCACCTCGCTGCTGCTGATGTACTCGATCGACAGCGCGCTAAACACCATCTGGCGCAGCACGCGCAGCCGCCCCAAAGTTTATTCCTTTGCCGTTTACTGGATGATCCTGACCCTCGGCCCGCTGCTGGCGGGCGCCAGCCTGGCGATCAGTTCCTATCTGCTGTCGCTGCGCTGGGCAAGCGACCTGGACGGCGTAATTGATAATCTGCTCCGCCTATTTCCGCTGATCCTCTCCTGGGCAGCGTTCTGGCTGCTCTATAGTATTGTACCGACTACCCAGGTACGTAACCGCGACGCGGTGATCGGGGCGCTGGTGGCGGCGCTGCTGTTTGAGGCAGGTAAAAAGGCGTTTGCCCTCTATATCACCACCTTTCCGTCCTATCAGCTAATTTATGGCGTGATTTCGGTGGTGCCGATTTTGTTCGTCTGGGTGTACTGGACCTGGTGTATCGTCTTGCTTGGCGCTGAAATTACTGTCACTCTCGGTGAATACCGCAAACTTAAAACAGAAGAAACAGAACAACCATGATTGCATTAATTCAACGCGTATCCCGTGCAAGCGTTACCGTGGCGGACGAGGTGACGGGCGAAATTGGCCCGGGGCTTCTGGTGCTGCTGGGCGTCGAGAAAGACGATGATGAACAAAAGGCGAATCGCCTTTGTGAACGCGTGCTGGGCTACCGCATCTTCAGTGATGCGGAAGGGAAAATGAACCTGAATGTCCAGCAGGCGGGCGGCAGCGTGCTGGTGGTTTCGCAATTTACGCTGGCGGCCGATACCGAGCGGGGGATGCGACCGAGCTTCTCGAAAGGCGCTGCCCCTGACCGCGCTGAGGCGCTGTATGAGTATTTCGTCGCCCGCTGTCGCCAGCAGGAAATGCACACCCAGACCGGAAGATTCGCTGCGGATATGCAGGTTTCTTTGGTCAATGATGGTCCCGTGACCTTTTGGTTGCAGGTATGACCCAGCTTCCGGGCAGGCTGCGGGTAACAAAAGAGAGTACGACTATGTATCACCTTCGTGTACCGCAAACAGCAGAAGAGTTAGAGAGCTACTACCAGTTCCGCTGGGAGATGCTGCGTAAGCCGCTGCATCAGCCTAAGGGATCGGAACGTGACGCCTGGGATGCGATGGCGCATCATCAGATGGTAGTGGATGAAGAGGGCAACCTGGTTGCCGTCGGCCGGCTATATATCAATGCGGAGAATGAAGCCTCCATCCGCTTTATGGCTGTGCATCCCTCGGTGCAGGATAAAGGGCTGGGTACGCTGATGGCGATGACCCTGGAGTCCGTCGCGCGTCAGGAAGGGGTTAAGCGGGTTACCTGCAGCGCGCGCGAAGATGCGGTGGAATTTTTCGCCAAGCTCGGATTTGTCAATCAGGGTGAGATCACCACCCCGACCACCACGCCGATCCGTCATTTTCTGATGATCAAACCGGTCGCGTCGCTGGACGATATTTTGCACCGCGGCGACTGGTGCGCACAGCTCCAGCAGGCGTGGTATCAGCATATTCCGCTGAGTGAAAAAATGGGCGTACGTATTCAGCAGTACACCGGGCAGAAATTTATTACCACCATGCCGGAGGCGGGGAACCAGAATCCGCACCATACGCTGTTCGCCGGCAGCCTGTTTTCGCTCGCTACCTTAACCGGATGGGGGCTTATCTGGCTGATGCTGCGCGAGCGGCACCTGGGAGGCACCATTATTCTGGCGGATGCGCATATCCGCTACAGCCAGCCTATTAGCGGCCGCCCCAGCGCCATCGCCGACCTCGGTTCTCTGAGCGGCGATCTCGACCGACTGGCGCGCGGGCGTAAAGCCCGCGTGCAAATGCAGGTGGAGCTTTTTGGCGACGATAAACAGGGCGCCGTTTTCGAGGGGATCTACATCGTGCTGCCGGCGAAGCCCTTTGGCTCGTACGAAGAGGGCGGCAACGAGGAAGAGTAAGCGCCTGCGGCAGTTATCGTCCTGGCGATGCCACACGCCAGGCGATATCCCGCATGGCATCACGCGCGGCGTTGCTGACGCCTCCCAGCTGAAAGAAGCCGTGGATCACCCCCAGATAGCGCTGACAGGAACTCTCCACCCCTTGCTCCGTCAGCCTTCGGTACAGCACTTCGCCCTCATCATGTAAAGGATCGAACTCCGCCGTCAGAATGTGTACCGGTGGCAGCCCGTTAAAATCTTCGCGCCAGAGCGGGCAGGCATCCGGATGGGTAGCGGGTGTGGCCGCTAAATACATTTCGTAGCCGCTAAGCAGCGTGTCCCGGGTAATGATGTAATCCTCGCCGTTGCTGGCGTAGCTTGCCATGCTGGCGGTAGCGTCGAGCATCGGGTAAATCAGGATCAGTTGTGCAGGTTGCCATGCTCCCGCCGCTTTCAGGCGCAGGGCCGTGACCAGAGCGAGGTGCCCGCCGGCGCTGTCGCCAGCCAGGGTGATACGTGATGCGTCAACGCCAAGCTGCTCCGCGTGCCGGTGGATAATCATGACACCTTGTTCTGCGTCATCGTGCGCCGCCGGAAAGGTATGCTCCGGCGCCAGGCGGTACTGTACAGCGATCACCCGGCAACCGCTGAACATGGCTAACTGACGGAGTTGGTTATCGTGGGTGGTAAAGCCGCCGCTGACAAAACAGCCGCCGTGGTAGTAGATAAGCGTGGGTAGCAGGCCGTCGGCTGTGGGCGGTGAAACGACGCGGAAGTGCATACCCTCCAGGGTGATATCCTCCACCCGCACTCGCGTTTCCGTCTCCCCGGCGAGTACCGCACTGGCGATATAGCCGGCCCTCCGATCATCAATATGCTGATCGCGTGATGACGGACGACCTGCCGCAATAAATGCCTCAACCAGCGAAGCAATCCCTTTTTCCAGCGCCATATGAAGTTCCTTGTACTGTTTTAATATCCAGTGTTATAGCCTGGATTATGGCGAAAAGACAGGCCTGTTGAGGTCGCCTGTGCATTATGGAAAGCGGCTCGCAAAAAAGAGTTTACCTGACAAAATCCTGTTTGTTTCCGATTTCAAAAGCTGTAGATTGCTCATAACTTCATCACTGGTGATATACTTGAGGTATATATGAGCATGATGGCTGAAAGGGATATGGGCAGAATTCTTCTCGATTTATCAGACGATGTCATTCAACGTCTCGATGACCTCAAAGTGCAGCGTAACATTCCGCGAGCGGAACTGTTACGTGAAGCGGTTGAACAATATCTGGAGAAACAAGATCGAGCTAAAGATACCATCTCCAGTGCGCTGGGTCTGTGGCAAGACTGCGAAGAAGACGGCATGGAATATCAACGTCAGCTACGCAAGGAGTGGTAATGACCTCCGGATCTGCGCTTTTTGATACCAATATTCTTATTGATTTATTTAGCGGGCGTCGCGAAGCCAAACAGGCGCTGGAGGCCTGGCCACCGCAGAATGCGATCAGTCTGATTACCTGGATGGAGGTGATGGTTGGCGCTAAAAAATATCACCAGGAGCAGCGCACGCGAATGGCGCTGAGCACCTTTAATATCATTAACATCTCACAGGATATTGCAGAGCGAAGCGTTGCGCTGCGGCAGGAGTATAAGCTTAAGCTGCCGGATGCCATCATTCTGGCGACGGCGCAACTCCATCGTCTGGAACTAATTACGCGGAATACGAAGGATTTTGCCGGTATTCCTGGCGTAGTCACGCCGTACGAAATCCACCCTGAATAATTCGAGTGGCAGGAGGACGACAAGTGAGCGATAAACTCGTCTGAAACGAATATCTCCAGCCAAAGGTTGGCCTCTGATAACGGTCAGTGACGCGTGTGAATAATCCCTGAGCACGTTCGTGTCACAAGAAGGAAAACGGGCGACAAGAGCCGCCCGAAATCATACTGCAGAACTTACTCCCCTTCGCCGGGGAACATGAACGGGTTAATTGAGCTTCTGGCGAAGCCCTCCTGTTCCATGCGGGCGTCGAGCACCAGGGAGGCCAAATCGTCGGCGACGGCTTCGACTTTCGGATCCTTTTCCTGATACATAATCTTCAGGTAGGTTCCGCAGTCGCCGCAGCTTTCGGCTTTCACCGCCGCCTGCTCGTTGTCCAGCGACCAGTAGTGCAGGTCGCGGCTCTGCTCGCAGTTGCTGCACTTGACGCGTACTACGTGCCACTCAGTTTCGCACAGGTTGCAGTGCAGATAGCGCAGCCCCTGAGTGGTGCCGATTTGCACGATGCTGGAGACCGGCATCGAGCCGCACACCGGGCAGAACTGGCGCTGTTCGCCGTATTCCGCGCGCGCTTTTCCTGGGATTAGACTGGCCATCTGCGCCCAGTAGAGCGACAGCGCAGCCCAGATAAACGGCGCTTTGTCGCTACTGACGGAGGCGAAATCGGAAACAAACAGCGCGCTGGCCATCTGCTCCAGCTCCTGCTCAGAGGCTTTTTCCAGATTCTCAATGACCGCCAGCGCCGGGCCGCTCATCTCCGGCTTCAGCTCGGCAATCAGCGAGTGCAACAGCTTGTGCCAGTGCTTGTCGCGCGGCAGGACGTGGATATCCAGCGGCGGCTTGCCCTGTTCGCTGGCCGCTTTAATGCGGGCGGTGAGATCCATCTGCAGCGGATGGTCGTACAGCACTACTTCCTGGGCATGGGCAATCAGCGCGGCAAAGCGCAGGTAATCGCCTAGCGGGTTATTAGCGGCCAGCTCGCGCAAGCGTTCAGCGCGGCGGTTATACAGATTTTTCAGCCTGGGGAACAGTAACGGCGGAATTGCTTCCGCCGTGCGTTTCTCGCTCGAACCCAGCTCGTCTTGCGGGATTATGCGAATACTCATTCAGATGACTTTTCCTGTTTCTGGCGGACCTCTCGGTACCAGCGCGGGTGATGTTTCTTCGCCCACGTTTTGGTAACCCAGCCTTCCACCATCGCGGTAATGGTGCCTTTCACCCAGAGGGCGGCGTAGATATGCACCATGATAACCACAATTAACGCCACTGCGGCAAATGAATGCAGCATCAGCGCAAATCGGATCACCGGGATTGAGAAAGCCGGCGCAAAATACGGACGCCAGATGATCACACCGCTCACCAGCAGCAGTACCAGGAAGATAATCGCCGCCCAGAATACGCATTTCTGGCCGAAGTTATAGCGCCCGGTATCGCCCACCTCCTCGTTGACGACGATCTTACGAATATTCTTCGCCCAAAAGATATCATCCCGATTGATTAGGTTGTGATGCCAGTAACGGAAAAACATGATGATAAACGACGCGAACATCACCACCCCGACGAACGGGTGGAGAATTCGCGCCAGCTGCGGCGTGCCGAGGATATGCATCAGCCAGTTAAAGGACGGGAAGAAAAAGCCTAACCCGCTCACCGCCGCCAGGACGAAGCAGAAGGCGGTGACCCAGTGGTTGATGCGTTCCGGCGCCGTGTAGCGCACGATGGTGTCACGTCTTTTCATTTGCGCACCTCGTCTTTCTCTTCATGCAGATTGTCCTCTTCCTCTTCCGCGCGGTTCGGACCGACGCCGACGTAGTGGAAGATACTGGCTGCGAAGGTCGCGGCGAAGCCGACGGCCGCCAGCGGTTTCCAGATGCCTTTCCAGAACTTGACGGTCTGGCTGATCTCCGGGTTTTCCGGCAGGCCGTGGTACAGATTCGGCTTGTCGGCATGGTGCAGCACGTACATGACGTGGGTGCCACCGACGCCGGCCGGATCGTACAGGCCCGCATTGTCATAACCGCGGGTTTTCAGCTCAGCCACGCGTTCGCCGGCCAGCGTTTTCATATCCTCTTTGGAGCCAAAGTGGATTGCGCCGGTCGGACAGGTTTTCACGCAGGCAGGCTCCTGGCCGACGGTCACGCGGTCTACGCACAGGGTACATTTGTAGACGCGGTTGTCTTCCGGGTTCAGACGCGGTACATCGAACGGACAGCCGGCGATACAGTAGCCGCAGCCGATGCACTGCTCGGACTGGAAGTCGACAATGCCGTTGGCGTACTGAATGATCGCGCCTTCTGACGGGCAGGCCTTCAGGCAGCCCGGGTCCGCGCAGTGCATGCAGCCATCCTTGCGGATGAGCCATTCCAGCTTGTCGTTTTGTTCCACCTCCGAGAAGCGCATGACCGTCCATGACTTGGCGGTCAGGTCCGCCGGGTTGTCATACACCCCGACATTGTGACCGACTTCATCACGAATATCGTTCCATTCGGAGCAGGCCACCTGACAGGCTTTACAGCCGATACAGGTGGTGACGTCGATAAGCTTCGCCACCTCCTGCTGGTGGTCCCGCGCCTGAGGCGCGGGGGTGAAACCGTTAGTCGCGGAACGACGAATAATATCTTGCGATTGGTAAGCCATAAGTCGTCTCCGTTACACCTTTTCCACGTTCACAAGGAAAGCTTTGAACTCCGGCGTCTGCGTATTCGCATCACCGACGAACGGCGTCAGGGTATTGGCAATAAAGCCTTTTTTCGCCACGCCCTCATAGCCCCAGTGAATAGGAATGCCGATGGTATCGATATCCTTACCGTCAACTTTCAGCGTGCGAATACGTTTGGTCACCACCGCCTTGGCTTTGATATAGCCGCGGTTGGAGGAAACTTTCACGGTATCGCCGTGGCCGATGCCGAGCTTATTCGCCAGTTTTTCCCCGATCTCCACGAACTGTTCCGGCTGGGCGATGGCGTTAAGTAGCGCATGCTTGGTCCAGTAGTGGAAGTGCTCGGTCAGACGGTAAGTGGTGCCGACGTACGGGAACTTCTCGGCCTTACCCATCTGCTCGAGATCGCCTTTGAAGACGCGAGCGGCCGGGTTAGAGACCACGTTCGGGTGCAGCGGGTTGGTTCCGAGCGGCGTTTCAAACGGCTCGTAGTGTTCCGGGAACGGTCCTTCCGCCATCTTGTCGATAGCGAACAGACGGCCCATCCCTTCCGGCTGCATGATAAACGGACCGACGTCGCTGCCAGGCGCGGCGGCGCTGTAGTCCGGAATATCCACGCCGCCCCATTTGGCGCCGTCCCATTTCAGCAACTGACGCTTCGGATCCCACGGTTTACCCTGCGGGTCCGCGGAGGCGCGGTTATAGAGGATGCGGCGGTTGAGCGGCCAGGCCCAGGCCCAGCCCAGGGTATTGCCGAGACCGGATGGATCGGCGTTATCGCGGCGCGCCATCTGGTTACCTTCCGGCGTCCAGCTCCCGGCGAAGATCCAGCAGCCGCTGGAGGTGGTGCCATCATCTCGCAGCTGCGCAAAGGAGCTCAGCTGTTGGCCTTTCTTGACGATCACCGCGCCGGTTGCCGGGTCGGTGATATCCGCCAGCGCTTTACCGTTGCTTTCCATCGCCACTTCTTCCGATGCCGGCTCGTGTGGCGTGGAGTAGTTCCACGTCATGTTGAGCACCGGCTCCGGCGCCGGGCCACCCTCTTCGGCATACATCTTACGCAGGCGAGTGAAGATACCGGCGAGAATTTCACCATCGGTGACGGCGATCCCCGGGGCGTCCGCGCCTTTCCAGTGCCACTGCAGCCAGCGGCCGGAGTTGACGATAGACCCATTCTCTTCGGCGAAGCAGGTGGAGGGCAGACGGAACACTTCGGTCTGGATTTTCGCCGGATCGACATCGTTCGACTCACCATGGTTTTGCCAGAAGGTGGACGTTTCGGTATTGAGCGGGTCGATAGTCACGAGGAACTTCAGCTTCGACAGGGAAGCGACGACCTTGTTTTTGTTCGGGAACGAGGCGACCGGGTTAAAGCCCTGGCAAATATAGCCATTCACTTTGCCCTGATTCATCATCTCGAAGTACTGCAGAACGTCGTAGCTCTTATCCCACTTCGGCAGCCAGTCATAGCCCCAGCTGTTTTCCGCGGTGGCTTTGTCGCCGAAGAAGGCTTTCATCATGGAGACGAAGAACTTCGGAT
>NZ_JAGRQY010000139.1:0-12641 GCF_018223905.1 Klebsiella sp. 28 | reverse complement strand
GAATATTGAGTAAATTATTTTCACAATTGCGCGCACTAAAAGTGCGCGCAATTAACATAACATTAACATTTACCAGATAGAATCTTAATTACATTAAAAGCAAGCTGACAATAATTAAATGTATTCAATACCAACAATCCTAAGTAATCCCTGTCACTTACAAAACAATCAGTTTTAATTTTCCTTATTAGTTTCTTCACCTTGTCTTCAGTCAATTTTGTAGAGCTACAAATTTTTGATATCGTAAACCCATATGCATACAAATTAAATACCTTCCAGAAATCTAAATCCACTTTCTTTCTCATACAAAAGATATCATCAATTTCCACAGAGGCCCGAAAATATTCGTCACCCAAAGATAAAAAATTCGTGGATTCTAAAAAAAACACCCATCGCACAAATTTAACATTATTGACTGAGATGCATTCAATTAATATTGTTAGCAAACAACCTATTGATTTAACGTTCTTAAAAACAAATGGTCCCATTCCTGATAAAGAATTCAGCTCGGCGTTAAACAAGTCTAACCGAACATTAACTGGGATAGATGAAAACCATATGTTTAATTCATTGCCATTCAGGACAGTTCTTTCAAAAGGAGGACTCAAATAAATTAACTCCCCTTGAGCATCGCGTACGAAGGATTGACTTGATGAGATTGAAAGCAAATCCTCAAGATGATTGATGATTTCCGATTGACTGTACACCATGATTTGACTACGATCCATCGCACACATAGGTGCCTCCTTAGAAGGTTTCTATGGATAGTTGGTGTAGAGAGCTCTCATCTCTCTACACCAATGTTTTTTAAATTTTAAACTACATCCCAATTATAAAACCTACACTCAACAAAATCATCTAATATGAGCAGATCTTTACACTGAATTTTAAACCATCCTTAGAATAATCACATATACAATGAATGATTTCCTGCAAACTAACACTATCAGCTTCATTATTACGTAAAATCTTAAATTACTCTCCCTCAGCATCTTCATCAGGAAAAAAATTTCGCATGGCTTCCTGAACATCCTCCTGGATATTCAGAACCATACTCTTCCATTGCCACCGTGGATCATCTTTAACATGAGGACTCAGACACTCAATACCCAGAATTTTATTCACTGAAAATTGTGTTTTCACAACACTTTCAAGTAATGCTCTGTTGAATGCCATCTGGTTGAAACCAGACTCTTTACGTTCCATCTGAGCCTCATAAACACGTAAGCCTAACTCAAGTAGCATTGTCGATATACTTGAAAAGCTGACATCCTTATCTTTAGCCCCCTCCATTCTGCGTTTTTCTACAATCGCATTAATTTTCTCACACACCTCATCACTGGGGTAGGCCTGCACTTTACCCATCTCGCTCTCCTTATTAAAATTAAAACATTTACTTATTTTTCAGATTCCAGAACAATCGAACTCCTAACAATTCAATTCATGAATCGAATCATAAACCAAGCTTTAATTTTGTAATTCATTAAGCAAATCACATCACGAATTGAATTACAAGTCAATTCATCTCAACCACCTGATTTTAATATCATGAATCGCACTCAATTTACAATTGACTTGTTTATGAATCACTAGTGAATCACCACCAATTCATATATGTATTAGCTTATATTAAATTAAATAACTTAACCCCTCATAACTCACTGTTTCCAAATACCAATCTGCAAAATTTTAATTTTGCGTAGTGTGTGGTGATTTTGTGGTGAGGAGTGCATATATGTTGAGTCTCGGTCTTGGATGGGTTAAGGTTATTCCGGGATTTGGCACGGAGGGGAATTCATGAAGGGAGTAGCGTTTGGTATCATCCTGTCTTTAATACCATTGTCATCAATGGCAGCAGACTGCTTTGATATGGCTGGCAGGGATTACAAAATTGATCCGGATCTCCTGCGTGCTATATCATGGCAAGAATCACGATTTAAAATTGATGCGATTGGGCGTAATCCTGTTACGGGTTATGGATCAGGCTTGATGCAAATTGACTCGCAGCATTTCAACGAACTGTCGCGATATGGAATAAAACCGGATCATCTTCTTAGCGATGCTTGTCTTAACATCTACACCGGAGCCTATTATCTGGCTCAGGCGTTTAAAAAGTGGGGCGTTTCGTGGGATACAGTCGGGGCATACAATGCAGGCTTCAAAAAGACCCCGCGCCAGGCAGCAAGACGTTACGAGTATGCGAAGAAGATCCATTACTACTACACGGCTATCAAAGCAAGCAAACGAACTTCTTCTAAAGATCAGAAAATCGCCATGAACTAAAAAACCTTCTGATATAAGAAGGCTTGAATTTCTTAAAAATCTACGGCATCTATACCTGGATAATAATCGGCATCACTATCAAAATGAAAAAGCAGATACCCGCCCTCCCGGTGCATTAGTATGAGATTTTTGCGTAAAAATTTTGACACCCCACCTCTTTTTAGCGCCAGAAGATGGCGTTTGAAATCATACATCCTTATAACACAACCATAAGGTGTATCATGTATCCACTCTAAGTAACTATCGCAAGTTAGATAATTGGTTGTTGATGAAAGCACCTGAAGAACTCTGATATCACCTTCTTCCATATGTGAAATACTGATACAGACAGCTTTAAATTCAAACATAAGTATTCCCACCATCAAAACGCCGGACAGCTGCCCGGCGCTTATAATTAGCCTTTAAGAGTGCGGAATTTCTCCGCAATTAACCACAATGCCTTATTGAGTTTAACATCACCATCGATTGCTTTTACTGGCCGGGTTGTTGTTCTTTTCCCTTTTTCAGTTCGGCCAGGCAAACCGCCTTTAATCAGATTTTCCTGGACCCTTTGATATGTAGTCCAGATGTCATCTTTTTTATCTTCATAACGGCGCGGATGAATTATCTGTTCAATACTGACCGGAGATTTATTTTCATCTTCATATCGGTAGGTTAATGCAGCTTGTCCAAACAGACGCTGTTCTTCCTTGGTTAAGGCAATAGACTTCATGACATCAACGCCTTCAGTTATTTTATCGAAAATTCCCAGAACTTCGTAAGCACCTTCGATAACCCTTCCCACAATATCACCTTTATGAGGTACACGAATCTCACCAAACGACGTACCGCACACAAGGCCATTTGTGCATACAAAACGGAACATACCCGGGATCATTTGATAACTGGACGATCCATCATGCGAGTTAAGAAGAATGATTTCGGGTACTTCTGTTCCTTTATTGGCCCCTTCACGGCGAAGTCTTACCATATGCTTAGTATGCCCCCGTTTATCCTCATCCCTTACTCGTGACTGACAGGCAAAAAATGGCTGGAAACCTTCTTCACGTAATTTATCCAGCAGTGTAATGGTTGGAATATAGGTATAGCGATCACTACGTGAATTATGCTTTTCTTCTGAAAACACAGAAGGTACAACCTTGACTAATTCATCGTTAGTCAGTGGGCGTTCCTGACGAATGGAATGAGTAAGTCCAAATCGGGATGCTAAACGCATTTTTTTCTCCTTAATTAGATCTGAATTTTTTAAACCATCACCCGTTGAGTTGCCGGGGCCGCGGTTTTGACTTTGTGCGGGGACCTGCTGAACCTGCCCCTGGATATAACCTTCACCCGTTTGAGAGCCGTTCGCCGCAAGGGCGTAAACGAGCACAGCCCGGTGCAGATGTCCGGGGGTGAGCGGGAAATTTTTTTCGGCCTAATGAAGCGGCAGCGGAATGGCCGGGAAAAATTTATTGCGAAAGGCCCTACCGTCCCCTGGACAGCAAGACGGGTTGTGCTTGTCTCAGCCCCGGCGAATGGACTCAAACGGGTGATACGGGTACCAGGGGAAAGGAGCAGGCACCCGCCGCAACGACGGAACGCGCGGGCGCGAAACGGCGTTGCCCCGCAGAGTGCCGGCAGTCCTTCGCCGGCACGGTGAAAGCGGCGCGACCGGGACGGTCGCAGCAAGCGCTGCCGTTGACCTTGACGTCAGACATCAGACACTAGCCGTCAGGCCCGAAACCGCTTTGCGGGTTCGGCGGAGCTTACCGCGTCTTTTCGCGGTTAGCGGAGTGTGGCTCGACGACCGGACAGCGCAGCTGGCCGGGAGCCGAAGGTGTCCAGTATGGGTGTGCTTTTAAAGCCTTTAAGGGTTAAAAAGAGACATCACAGCAGAAAGAAGAAGAGAAAGCAGGAAGACAGGGGGCAGCAAACAGGGAAAACGCGGAAAGGAAATACGGGCGGCGCGTGAGCGCGGCCCGGTTTTCCCGGCGACGCAGGCGCGCGGCCTTTTAGCGCAGTCGGGCAGGTGATCCCCTGCCCTTTCGGTTATTTACGCGGCCTCCTGTATTCCGCGCAAAAAGTCCCGCATGGCCCTGAACCGGCGAAGATCTGCCAGTCGCTTTTCAAAGGCATTCAGGTAGTAAACCGGGGTATACCTCACCCGCCGGTACTGCATCGTGAGCGTGTTGCCCGTCACCACTTCCGCCGCTATCCCCAGCAGTGACAGCTGGATGAAGGCCATATCTGCCGCTACCGGATCGATGTCAATGCAGCTGCCGAACATGTGCATTGAGGGGTTGATATCGGCTTCAAGCAGGCACTCTGCATAGGCGATCAGCATCCCGGCAGCCCCACACGCCGGATCGCTGACTGTGGCAATCCCTTCCCGGCGGATAGTGTCTCTGACACCTGGCATTAGCATCCGCGCCATCAGACACTGCACTGAATACGGGGTAAAATACTGCCCGCGAAAATTATCGCCCAGCTCCAGCTCCATAAAAATAGCGCCGAGGAAATCATGAAATTTCGCCTCCAGCGCACACACCATCAGGCAGAACATTTCCTGCATGTTCGCGATGTCGGTGGCCCCGTACCGGGCGCAGATTTTCCGGCAGTTCTCCATGCTCTCCGGCGTTCGTATCCGGGCCATATCCAGCTCGCTGGCGGCAAGCGACAGAAAATCACTGAACACTTCCCAGCGCCCCAGATGGCGGCCCGTATCCTTAAATACGCGGATAAAACGGCTCCGGCTGTACTGCTCGCTCATCATACGCTGAACCGTGGGCACCATTTCCGCGATCTGCTGCCCTGCCTGAATGACAGGGCTGTTATCAGCGGCTTCTCTGGCCATATTGAACACATCGGCAAAACTCAGTTGTGACATGAAACATTCTCCGGTAATGCCGCCCCCTTCAGGGGGCGGCGTTTTTCACATCACGCGAGGCCGAGGCCAGCGTAAACCGCGGTCATGAACTGCTGCCAGTACTCCAGCTTTAAAGCGGGAACGCGGGCTCGCTGACCACTGCGAAGGGCATTTACAAACGCGTTCGCCTGTGCGACGATTTGCGGGTCGAAATTCATGGTTTAATCTCCATGTTTATTTTGTGTATGCCGGATGCAAACTTTTGCGGGTGTCACATCCGGCGTGGAATGAGCAGGCGAAAGCCTGCTTTTTTCATTTTTCGGTCAGGTTAAATCCCTCCTTAATGCGCGTTGTGATCTGCGCATGGCTCAGGTTACACACATCCCGCAGCCGGAAATATCTGGCTCCGTAGCGGGCATAGATCTCTGTCACGTCACCGCAAACCATCTCCTGCAGCATGAACGTTTCCCACTCGCCGTTCTCACTCGTTGACCAGTTGAGCGGATACATCAGGCCCAGCGCGTCATGGAATGTGTGAACGTCGATTTCTGAGGGGGCTTTTACCGCTGCTTTCTGCAGGCTCAACCAGTATTCGCGCTCTGCTTCTGCTGTAGCCAGCATTCCCGGATGGGCTGAGGATTCGGTGAGGAGTAAGTGCATGGGGTTCTCCTTCAGGTTAAGGGTTGGCAGTACCAAACCGCCACCCGATTAGGTCATCAGTAATCAGCTGCCAGCTCGCTCATAAGGTCGGCACATTCATCATGAGCACGTTCTTCTTCCGCCAGCGTCATCATGTAACCCCGTTGAGCCGCCGCGCCAATGAATACCGGACGATCTTTCAGCGGCAGCTTTTCCAGGTAAATCATAGCCATACTCAACAGACGGGACGCATAAATCTCGTAGTACAAACCACACCCACGACTTGCCTGTTTTTCCATACGAGCCAGCACCACATCAGCGCGGATCACATCGAAAGGGTTACGGGAATGAATGTTGCGCACAAAACAGTCAGTCCGGAGGGTTGTGCTTTCTTTGGTGGAGGGTTTTACGTTGACGTTTTGTATGCTCATCCTACTTTCTCCTCTGTCTGTTTTTCTGTCTTTTAAAACCATCACCCGTTGAGTTGCCGGGGCCGCGGTTTTGACTTTGTGCGGGGACCTGCTGAACCTGCCCCCTGGATATAACCTTCACCCGTTTGAGAGCCGTTCGCCGCAAGGGCGTAAACGAGCACGGCCCGGTGCAGATGTCCGGGGGTGAGCGGGAAATTTTTTTCGGCCTAATGAAGCGGCAGCGGAATGGCCGGGGAAAATTTATTGCGAAAGGCCCTGCCGTCCCCTGGACAGCAAGACGGGTTGTGCTTGTCTCAGCCCCGGCGAATGGACTCAAACGGGTGATACGGGTACCAGGGGAAAGGAGCAGGCACCCGCCGCAACGACGGAACGCGCGGGCGCGAAACGGCGTTGCCCCGCAGAGTGCCGGCAGCTTTATCGCCGGCACGGTGAAAGCGGCGCGACCGGGACGGTCGCAGCAAGCGCTGCCGTTGACCTTTCAGACATCAGACACTAGCCGTCAGGCCCGAAACCGCTTTGCGGGTTCGGCGGAGCTTACCGCGTCTTTTCGCGGTTAGCGGAGTGTGGCTCGACGACTGGCCAGCTTTGCTGGTCAGGAGCCGAAGGGGTCCAGTGTTGTTATGCCTTTCTTAACGTTCCAGGCGTTCGACGGTGGCCAGCAATTGCGGATAGGTCGCTGAGTAACACTTTTCGTACAGTGATTTAGCTGCGGGTATCCCTTCCAGATAATCATCCGAGTCCCGAATTTCCTGAGCCAGATATTCAATAAAGGCGGGTTCCACAACGGAGCCACTCAGCACATTAAGCAGAACCTGTGTTTCGTCGTCATCGAGAGGAAGGGCACAGGCCCGAACCAGATGCGCATAGCGATCAAAGATATTATTCAGCCTTTCAGTCACCCCTTCCCTGTGGGAGTTCAGATGTGCTCGCAGCTTAGGCGAAGGCGTGAAAGAGGGGTTGCGGGAGATCTCTTTTTTCATTGGTTATCCTCAGAATACTGGCCCGACATCATTAAGAATTTGCGCCGCTCCCTCACGAACTGTCGATACCATTTACGGGCAACACTGGCCAGATCGTCCTCAGAAGCGTCACAGTACAGCGTACTGCCCATAAACCCTCCCCCACGGCAAATCTGAGCACCTGTGTTACCAGAGTGTCCCGGGGACTCCAGGTGGACATAACCGCCACTCTCGGGTGCGTAAAAACTGAAAATTTCGCCGGTTTTACGGGATTTTATCGTGAAGTTCATGCTGGCTCTCCTTTGGCTCACCCGCGACTGCGCTTCGCCTCACTGAGTTAAGTGGAAAAATTGCTGTTCATTACACAATCAACTGTATGACAGATGTCATACATAATCAACAAAAAAAAGCCGGCTAACAATTGCGTTGATTCAGTCACTCCGGCAACATCAATAATTAACATCCACATAGCTATGGCAAATAACTGGCATGCAATTATCCTTGCGTTCATCATAGAACCACCTAATAAAGACACTGTTGCGGCCATAGCTATAATCCACATTCCAGCAAAAGCAGCAAAAATAGCTGAAATGCTGAACCCCAAAAATGTAAACACTATCGATTCACGCACGGTAAGCCCGTAAAATCCATAAAGCACTAAAATCACACAAATAAATACCACCATAAACTTCATCATAATCCCTCGCTTTCCTTTAAAATCTGCACACCCAACTTATTTCAATCTAAATTCATTAATCCATTGCCGTTTGATACATAACCCTTAAATCTCGCTGAGTTTAATATCATTTAACGGACTGTTTTACCGCTAAAATAATCAGGCCGAGCCTCCAGTTCTCTTTCGATGAGTTCATCAGCAAACAGTGGGGCGGTACGATATACTCTTTTCGCCAGATTGCGTCGGCGAGCTGCAGCTTTTTGTTCTTCACTCCAGCGACGGATCGGCTTGTCCCCACAAAAATCCAGGCACACAGCATACCCTGCCCCTGCCACCCACAAATCCATAACTGATGCTGGCGCTGGTTGTCCTTCCTCAACTTGTTCCGAAGCGAGCACCTCCACTCCTGGACACGGAGAAGGTAACTTCCAGCGCAGCGAATAGCGCCATGTCATCAATTATCCTCTGCAGATAAGTTTGTTTGGTACCAGCCAGCGCTCCCTCTCAAGGATGGCCTCTTCCGATTCCTGAACGATGAAACGGATTTCATGCATAACCTCATACAAGGGGGCATGAGCACAAAGGAGCCAGCGAAGATCCCTGAGAGATGTAAATCGCGTCTGCCAACGCCAGAAGGCCGGTTCAAGCTCACTCGCGTCAAACTCGTCGCTCCACCGGCGGTACCAGCTGTTAACCGTTTCCGGCGACTGGAAATTTAGCTCAGTGACAGCCTGCCCGAGCAAATTCTGGCGCAGTAGCCATGACTGTTCAACCTTCCGCGCTTCCCGCCGCATTTTGCGGGTGAATGCGATGTTCTGACGCTGAGTTCTCCGCTCTCCACGGGCGTGCCTCACCTCCGGGAACAGTTCAGACTGCACATCCTGCGACAATGGCAAAGGACAATACTCGCCATTGCTGGCAATCAATACATCCAGCGCTTCTTCCACCTGCTTCAGGTTTGAGAGTCGGTCCTTTGGATCACGATATAAGCCGGGAATGCGTCGCGCCACTTCGTTGTTAATGCGGCCGCTGCCCGTCAGCAGGCGCAAAAAAGTTCGCACATGTGGCATCGATGGCAGACGAGCGCCGCGCTGGCGAGCATCTTCCACAGTCATGATGGCCTGCAGTGCAGCCTGTCGAGCAGGTTGCAGGGTAACAAGGGAACGGGATGAATGGATCATTGTTCGCCCTCCTGTTTCAGGGTGTTGATGATGCTGGCAAATGAATATCCGTCCTCATCGAGGCGCGCGATAAGGGACAGCGCATGGTTAATCCGTTCCGGGTTATATCTGGCCATCGAGCAAACGACAGAGAAAGGCTGGCCTCCACGGGTAATAAAGACGATTATCCACACAGGACTGAGATCACCCGGACTGCATACTGCTACATCGAAATGGTCATGAGACGGGCTAAACCGGAGCTGGACAGGAAAGAACCCCCCAAATTCGGCCCGGTATTCCGCATTTACTGCCCAGCCATCCGGTACCGTTAAATCGCGCATGACTGCATGGCTCAGTTCACGACGAAAATCCTCACCGGCGTTACGATAGTCTTCCAGTTCTTCGGTAGACATGGTTTTCAGAACATCAAGATTCAGCACAGTTTTCATAGTATTGTCTCCCTGCTGCCGCCCCTGACGGGGCGGCTCTGGTTATCAGGCGGCGCAAGCCGTGTTGTCTTCGTTATCAGCATCGGTATCGGGCGTCGTTGTCGAACCCGATTTTTTCGTATCCCGTGGCTGCATCCAGCCTGGTACCCAGCGGGTGTCTGACAGAGAACGCTCTGCAAGGATCGCCGCATCTCCCTTTTTCAGCTTCGCCGCTTCGACGGCGACTGAATCCAGCCCAGCTTCCTGTAACGCCTCCACTATCTGGTTTTTACTGAGCAGGCCGAGGAAGTTTTCAGCAGTGGGCTGCCACCAGTCACGCAAATTGAATCCGATCGCCGTCTCCACCTCATCAAGGTTGCTACGGCTGGTATGCCCATGCTCACGGGTCTGAACCCCATCAACGGAACAGGCCGTGCAGAACGCCATCAGAGCCATCAAGGTCTGACCGTCCAGTGTGAAAAATGTGGAAAAGTCCTTCTTCCAGCCTTGCGGTAACAGGCCTTCAAGACGGTTTTTCTCCTGCATAAGAGTTTGCCACGCCAGACCGTCTTTTCCGGTCGGGGCTTCGCTGACCAACCCACTGTGATGAACATCCATCCGCATTACAAAGGGGTGACGGGTGGTAAGGCAGTATTCAAATACGCAGGAGCACAGCCGCCAGACCATCAGGGCCACTGCTTTCTGTGGCTGTTGTACCAGGGCAGCCTGAACAGCCAGTGTGCGTTCGGAAGACATTTTTTTGAGTAAGGGCAGACTGATCCCTTCTGCGGCATCCGGCTCTTTACGGTCGATCACATGCAGATCACGGCTGGTCGCCTGCGTAGCGGCATCCGCCTCCCCGGGCGTTTTAACCTTCTTCTGAATCCCGCGCAAAATGCAAAGCTCACCATTATGAAGACAGGCTACTACGCCACAGCTTGCCTTCTGTTCGTCAGTCCATTGACGGTGTGCCGCCTGACTTTCTATTTCGTCGATCAGAACCTGAATAGCGGCTTCATCCTCGTAGGTTTCCGTTGCCGCCTGTGTAGCGTACAACTCGTCGAGTCGTTGCTGTTCGTCCGGTGTGTACTGCGGTTCTGGCACAGGAAGCAGAAGGTAATTTTCACGATCTTCACCATAGTTCTGCAGTGGGTTTTCCCGCCCTATTGACCATGACCAGTCTTCGTTCAGTTCAATTGCCAGTGCAGCAGTCTCCAGTTTTTCCATAACCAGACGGTCTACGAGCACGCGATCTGCAGTACCGTCATTCTCCTCCTGGCTAAATAAATCTTCACGAACCACACCACCTGCTGCTTCGTAGGTTTCTCGACCAATGAAGACAAAGCGAGGATGTGTAACGGAAATTTCCGTTTCTGTAATTACCCGCTTGATGAGATGTGCCGAAACCGTGCTGTAAGCAGCTTTCACCTGTTCATATACCTGCACCTGACGCGCCTGATCACTTTCCAGACTCAGTGCCTGGCACTGCTCCACATCAAGGGTATTGTTTGCCAGCAGTTCGAGGATTTCCGGGGCGAGATGAGCCAATTTCAGCATGCGCTGAACGTGGCGACTTCCATACCCCAACTGGTCACCAATCTGCGCCGGGCTTTTCCCTTGTTCGGAGAGTTTGCGGAATCCGGCAATTTGTTCTGCCGGATGCATGGCCACACGCTGGTTGTTTTCCACCATTGAGGCCACAACCGCGAGTTCGTCACTAACCCGCTTAACGATCACCTGATACCCGGCATCGATGCGGTTTTCAGTGAGTAATAACTGCAGGGCTGCAAGACGCCGACCACCTGCAGCCACCCCTGACATACCTTCCGGGAGAGTATGCACAACCAGATTCTGAATCAGACCAATGGTCTCAATGGATTCAGCCAGTTCCCGGACACTCTCAACCGGGTACGGGATAGTGCGAACGTTCAGTGGCGATTTAATCAGCGCAGACAGCGGCACCAGTTCAATCTGTGCTGCTTCAAGCGCCTCTTTCAGAGCCGCTGCTTCGGCAGGTTTGACGTTTTTTTTGCTGGTTTTGACAGATGTTTTTGCTTTAGACTCGGTCACGGACATAATTGATACCTCACTGGATTAATGATTGTCTGCCGGGTAGTCCCCCTACCCGGCGCCTTCTTACTTCATTACTTCGTTTTACGGATGCCATAGAATTCGATGTAGCGGTTGAGCCAGTAGGCGGCCCCTTTTTCAAAATTCCACCCCCGCCAAATCATTTCACCGTCTCGACGAACAACCAGCCGGAAATGTGTACCCTGATCGTCTTCAATGGTGACATTCTGAAACTGTTCTGCCACCGCTGTGGCTTGTTCGCGTGTGAACGAGCCATCGGCGAGGCACTTAAGTAATGTGTTCGTGTTGTCTGTCATGGTTTTTCTCCTGTAAAAGCCCCTGCATCAGAGGCTTTTCTGCGTCATCAAAAGGGGATCTCATCGTCAAAATCGTGACCCGGATCAGGCTGCGAAGGTGGTTGCTGCGGAGCAGTGTTAGATTTTTTACCTGCAGCCTTACCTTTCCCTTTCGCTGCACCGGAGGTGGCAGGAGGTGGCGTTTGCGGATCAGATTGAGGCTGACTTTCACGGCGGCCGCCCAGCATCTGCATGGTGCCCCCAACGTTAACCACAACTTCTGTAACGTACTTCTCCAGACCAGATTGATCAGTCCACTTGCGGCTACGTAACTGACCTTCGATATAGACCTGAGCACCTTTACGCAGATATTCCCCGGCCACTTCGGCCAGTTTTCCAAACACAACAACACGGTGCCATTCAGTGTTTTCGCGCATTTGTCCATCCTGTTTGTCACGCCATGTTTCTGACGTGGCCAGGGTGAAATTAGCCACTGCGCCACCGGAAGGCAGATAACGAACTTCGGGATCTTGTCCGAGATAACCGACAAGAATGACTTTATTGACGCCACGTGTTGCCATAATGAATCTCCTTAATCTGTTGTTTTGCCTTTTAAAACCATCACCCGTTGAGTTGCCGGGGCCGCGGTTTTGACTTTGTGCGGGGACCTGCTGAACCTGCCCCCTGGATATAACCTTCACCCGTTTGAGAGCCGTTCGCCGCAAGGGCGTAAACGAGCACGGCCCGGTGCAGATGTCCGGGGGTGAGCGGGAAATTTTTTTCGGCCTAATGAAGCGGCAGCGGAATGGCCGGGAAAAATTTATTGCGAAAGGCCCTGCCGTCCCCTGGAC